>JAVCDD010000122.1 GCA_030765125.1 Candidatus Hatepunaea meridiana | reverse complement strand
TCTATTAATTGTACAAAGATCATTGTATTACCTCCTTGACAACAAGATAATACAAAATTAAGCTTATGTCAAGATGATATTATAGATATTTATGCGGTCATGCTTAGAACAGAGCCTTTACACAATTCTACAGATTTTGAGTGTAACTCTATTTGAGAAATCCCCTATTTTACAAGTACTTACGGGAACAAATTACAAAAGTGACGAGACTCCATTTTCTAACCAATTGATATTATATAAGTTATAACCGGACAGTAGTGGATAGAAATATATTGACTGTAAGAGATAGATTCACGCTTAACTACCGCCATATGAAATAGATGCGCACATTACTGCCACAAACGGCTTGTGTGTGATGAACGACAATCAATATTGAGATTAGAGTGCTTAACACGGCTATCCACCAGGCAAAATCACTCGGATGGAAAGGAGATTTGCCGGAGAAAACTTTCAAGCAACTAAAACTGCCAGACACCGAACCACCTAAATGGATTACCGAAGATCAGATACAGATATTGCTGACAAATGCTGACAGTGAATTTAAGGCGTATTTGCAATTCTTATTACATACCGGTTGCCGAAGGAATGAAGCACTCGGTGTAACTTGGGAAGACATTGATTTAGTAAAAAGACAGATACTCATCCGTGGTGAGGTTGGTAAGATGGGAAAGAGGCGAAGCATTCCAATAAACGATGTGTTATATAAGGTATTATATAAATTCCGAGGAGTCCGAACAGGATTGCTATTTCCAAATTATCAGTCGAACCAAATTTCAATGAAATTCCGTCGATTAGCTCGCAAGATTGACTTACCAAGGGAATATTCATTACACAGTTTAAGATCAACGTTTGGTAGTGCTCTTATTAACAAGGGTATTGATATATACACTGTCAGTAAACTTCTCGGACATTCCAGCGTGAAGGTGACTGAAAAGCATTACCTTGCGTTGGATCCAGAACATGTTAAATCAGCTATCAATCAACTTGATTATGGTAAGTAAGTTTGTGACCTGTTCAATAATACAATCAATTAAGAGGCTTCCTTGTCTGGTAGCCTTTTCCTAATAATAGAAGTGGTTGATCTGCATGTATGTTACATTAGAAAAGACCAGTAACTACTGTGACCACATGTGACCACGGTGTGACCATATTGTGACCATAGCAATAAAAAAGGAGTTAGGCAAATCACCTAACTCCTTAAAAAACAGTAGCCCGTAGGGGAATCGAACCCCTGTTACTGGCGTGAGAGGCCAGCGTCCTAACCGCTGAACGAACGGGCCGGATTAAAATTGAACTTAATAATATAATTAATCTTTGCCTATCTTGCAAATAAAAAGTTAGAAAGTAGCAAGTATCAGGTAACAAGTATCAAGTGATCACTACCTTCCAACATCGAAAAACTGTGCTATATTCTCGTTTAACTGTTCTTCGCTTTTCGGAATTATAATCCTGCCCGGTATTGTTTGTCGAAACCTTGAACCGTAACCCTTTGTCACAGTGCGTGGATCTAAAACCAATACAAGCCCACGGTCAGATGTTAACCTTATCAATCTTCCGGTTCCCTGACGCAGACGTAGGATAGCTGATGGCATCTGGAACTCATAGAACGGATTACCGCCAATATTTCTAATGTGATCGATTCGCGCTGCCACTACCGGATCGTTAGGCACATCAAAGGGTAGACGGGGGATAACCACGATCTGCAACGCTTTGCCGGGAACGTCTATTCCCTCCCAGAGGGAATAAGTTCCCAATAAAACTGCTCGTTTAGTCCTCCTGAACCGATTGACCAACCGTTCATTTCCACCCGGTTTTCCCTGAACCAGAATCTCAATTCCACTGCCTGAAACAGCTGTTTTAAGCTCCCACTCAACTGCGCGCATAGCCTTGTACGAAGTAAATAAAATCAACATATTTCGCCTATGAGTCAGAGCAAGATCGCTGCATATCTTTGCAACGTCTTGAGTATGCGCCCGGTAATCTTCCGATGGAGAAGCTATATACGACGGGTAACAAACTATACAGTTCTTTTGAAAATCAAATGGTGATCCGAACTTTTCCGCTCTTAGCCGTTCCTCATCTAAAAGGTTCAATCCAAGCCGTAAAAAGAGATGTTCAAAGCCACCTGTTTCAGCCGTTGTAGCCAAAGTCGCGGATGTCAATACCGCTGAATTCAGGCGTTTCCAGAGCGTATCGGTCAGGTAATTTGACACATCCAATGGAGCACTCTTAAGTCTGACTGCTCTGTTGATATCAGGCGGTATCTCCACCCAATAGACGCGGTTCTCGTCATCAGCAGTAAGCGAATATTGCAAGCTGCTCAGTTGCTCACTGACCTGATCAATACCTCCCTGTAATTCCTGAATGAGTTGCGCGGGTATATCGTCCTCTTCAAATTCCTGTAGCTCTTTCCTGAGGTTTACAAGTGTCTTTTTTAAAACGTTAAAACCATCAACTAACGGTGCGCCGAATTGAAACAGAGCCTGAAAGATTCTATCACCGACAACATACCGGAAAGATTCGGAGTAAACGGCGCCTTTGGTAATTCTACTCTCGAATAACGCTCGCGCTTGATCGAATAGATTGCTTACTGATTCTGTAAGATCGCCTGCATCAGATGCTGCTTTTTCAGAGATTGAACTTAGATTGTTTGATCCAATCACTCCGGTTAAAGTCAACCAGAGTTCGCTGTTACGCCGACATAACCGGTTGATGCGTTCCAGCACAGATTTGAGCACCGGCGCTGTTATATCGCTGCCAAATTGATCGGTGGCAACGTCCTCGATGTGATGCGCTTCATCGAAGACAATCCTGCCGAAATCACCGAGGAGACTGCCTTCACTCTGCAAATCCGTCATAACCAAAGAATGGTTTACTATGAGCAAGTCAGCTTTTAACGCTTTTTGCCGGATTTGCATCAGCGGGCAGTTATGGAACTCGCTGCAATTACGTCCGGAGCAGTAACCCGGTTCAGATGCAATCAAATGGAAGAAACCTTCACCCTGATCCTGCCTGATTGCATTGATCTCAGAAATATCTCCAGTGTTTGTAGCTTCGATCCAGCGTGAAATCAAAGCCGCTCTTTCACGTAAGAACGGTGAGGCAATCCGCTCCGGAGTCATTAACCATGTCTTCCATTTATTACGACAGAAATAATTCCGTCTTCCTTTAAGCAACGCCGATTTGAACCCAAATTTAAACAGATTTCCGAGTTTTGGGATTTCATCGTAGAATAGTTGATCCTGTAAGTTCTTGGTGAACGTGGAAATGACCACTCTACCACCGGAAAGCAGCGCTGGAACCAGATAGCCAAGTGATTTCCCCACGCCTGTACCAGCTTCCACGACCAGAATTGCATCTTCCCGGAAAGCTCCTGCTGTCATTACTGCCATACCGACCTGTTCTTCTCTGAGGTGATAACCGGGCACTACTTTCCGAAAACGTTCAGTATCAGAAAACAACCGGCGTATATGTCTATCTTCGACCGGCTTTTCAGGGCGTTTGTCACCGTCAATGCTGTAAACATTAGTTCTGCCGGAGACCGTTCCTTTTAATGCGTCAGGTGGTTTTTTCGAGGAAATAAAACCAGCCGACAGCGCTTTACGAACAGATCGAATGGTGTTGGCAAGCGGGGATGCGGTGCCCTCGACAAACCTATAGCCATTTGACAATTCCCTAAAAGGTATGGCGCTCATCTTCATTAAAAATATCTTAAACAGTTCACCGGTTGCTTCAGCATCTTTTACAGCACGATGCTTAGGGCGGACGAAAGTATTAAAGAGGTGAGTAAGATGTTTTAATCCATAGCTGTCGAGACAAGGGAATAGAAAGCGGGCAATAAGATTCGTATCGTGCGTCAGCGGAATAGTTCGGTTCTTATGAAAATGCTTTGTCGTAGCTGACGATTCCTCCAGAAAACCAAGATCAAAGGATATATGGTGCCCAACTATCTGTGAATCACCAACAAAAGAAATGAAGTTATCAGCGAGGTCTATCAAAGGATGAGCATCGCGCAGATCTCTGTCATTGATTCCGGTTAACTCGGTAATAAATGAAGGTAACCGGCGCAGAGGATTTACAAATTCGCTGAAACGATCTGTTGCTTTACCCTCTTTAAATCTGACTGCGCCCAATTCAATGATGACGTCTTTTTTAGAATCAAGTCCGGTTGTCTCGATATCAATAGCGACATATTCATTAAGTTCGGTTAAATCCCAGAATTCGTTTTGTATATTCGATTTGGTCATTTTTATGTTGTTCGTTTTGCCTTGCGTCAGGTGTTAACACCTGATGCAATTTTTAATGATTGGTAATATATTAGAATAAGATAAAAAAGAAAGAAGGAGTGTGAAAGTGTGAAAGTGTGAAAGTGTGAAAGCGAGAGAGAAAATTGCTGATTTAATATTGCAGTATTGTAATGTTGTGATTTCTTTTGTACTTTCACACTTTCGCACTTGGATAGGGTGTCAGGTGTTAATATTGACACAACTCTGCATCTTATGTGGTGAATGTTAAGTTATTTCAACTTGTGTTTTAATAGTCTACTTGATTACATAAAATCGAAATGAACATTGAATTTACACCTGTTTAATGGTATATTAAATATAATTGATTGTCAATTACTTGATGTTGTAATGTTGTAATTTCTTTCGCACTTTCACACTTGTTACTTGACACTTGATACTTATAAACTTATAAATCTGAAAATTGTTTATCACCAAGCTTGAGATGATCGGCTTTAAGTCGTTTGCCTCAAAAACATTACTAAATTTCCGATCCGGTGTTATGTCGATTGTTGGTCCTAACGGCTGTGGCAAGACCAATATCGTTGACGCCTTCCGCTGGGTGTTGGGGGAACAGCGCTCGGGGGTGCTCCGCGCTGAACGGATGGAGTCAGTCATCTTCAATGGAACGCCAAGTCGGCGACCGCTCGGTATGTCCGAAGTTACGCTCACCATAGAAAATGATAAGGGTATTCTGCCGTCACCCTATACGGAAATCGCCATTACCCGACGCCTTTTCCGATCCGGAGAAAGTGAATACCTGATAAATCGCTCACCCGTTCGATTACGCGACATCAAGGATCTATTCGTTGACACCGGTCTTGGCAATACTGCCTATTCGATTATCGAGCTTTCGATGGTGGAGGGAATCATCACCGGTCCGCCGGATATGCGCCGCTTGCTTTTTGAAGAAGCCGCCGGAGTTGCTAAATATAAAGCTCGCCGTCAAGCAGCCACTAGACGACTTGAAACCACAAGGGATAACCTCGCCCGCATTGAAGATATATATCAGGAAGTTGAAAAAACCTACCGCGCCCTTAAAAGGCAGGCATCCCGCGCCCGCCGGTATCAAACTCTGACGAAAGCGCTTCAACTGAGACTTATCGCCGACCTGTCCAACGAACGATTAGACCTTATCGTAAAACGGAAACCGCTGGAAGAACAACTATCAGAACTGCAAACCGAACAATTGGAAGCTGAAAGCGAATCCGCGCAGGCAACATCGGATCTGCTATCTTTAGAAGGACAGGAAATTGCTGTAATTGATAAATACCGCCGCACCCAGGATTCAATGAAACGTTTTGAACGCCGTGAAGCCGAACTCGACAGGGATTATGCTCTAATCAGGCAGCGTCAACAGTTCCTCGAAGATGAGACCTCAAAAGCCGACCAGACGCAAAATCAACTTGAAGAAAAGATAAAAACTACCGACACTCAGACTAAGAGTGCACTAAGCGAAAGTAAAGATATAAAAAACCATTACCGGCAAATACAATCAGAGTTGAAAAGATTTCGCGAGCTTGTAAGTAAAATAAATACCGACCTTGAAACAACCCGCCGTAAGCTTGCTGACCATCGCAGAAAAGAGGATGAAGCTGGACGTAAGCTATCGTCGTATACCGAACAATTAAAGCACATAGAAAACGAAAAGCGCAGGCTAATTGAAAATCTGGATAAATACAGACAACAGCAGGATAGACTTAACGAAACAATTGAGAACATTAAAACCGACTTAACAAACACCCGCAAGCATCAAGAGACAGCGCGTAAGAATAAGGAAACGGCAATCAAACGCCATAGTGAAACCATAACTAATTTAGAGAAGGCAAGGCAGGAACATACTGCCGCGTTATCCGATAAAGCGAGGTGTACAGCAGAGTTGGAAGCTTCCAGGGCGGCATTGAGGGCTCACCGTTCACGCGCGGGGTATTCGCTGACGCTGCCGGATAAATTGCGAAAGATCGTTGCGGATGAGAATCTTCTCAGCGTCGCCGACCGGATAGAATGCAGATCGGAACATCTGGTGGCTGTGACTGCTGTTTTGAAAGATGTGTTAGAAGCTCTGGATAGACCTGATTTGGAAACTGTCATTGATATTACGCGGGAGATAGAGATAGATTGTGAAGCGATCTTGCGTTTCCCAATTGAACCAAAGTGCTGTCAGGTGCCCTCGCCTGACAGTAAAAAACTACCAGAAGAAGCAAAGGATTGTCTGCAGGGACCAAACCTTGTTCAAAACGAAGGTGAGTTCGGTGATTTCCTGCGTCGAAGACTTGCTGATGTTTTGCTTGCACCCGATCTTGATACACTCACACGATTGATTCCCTTTGCAATTCAACAAAGATTGCGATTAGTGACGCCGATGGGTGAGCTATTCGAATCTGACGGTGTTATCCACGCAGGAGGAATTGATCCGGAAGCTATGCAAGTCGGTTGGCTTGCCGGATTGAAGGATTTAGAAACAAAAGTAGTAAATTTAGAAACCGTGTCTGTTAAGGCAAAAGAGACAGTTGAAGCAACTACACAAAAGCTCGCTGCTATTGAATCTGAATCCGCTATAGCGCGCACATCATTACGGGAAATTGAAGATGACGTGATAGCCAAAGCACGACGGATCGACAATCTAAAAGCTGATCTGGAACGCAGCCAACAACGCCTGAATGATGTGACTGATGAAATCAAACAGTTACAAATTGAGAGTGATCAATTATCCATCCAAGACACATCCGATGACCAATTAATCAAGCTTAAGTCAGAGTTAGACAATGCATCCCGTCTTAGTCGAACTGCAAATGAAGAGTCACTAATAATTGAGCGGAAGCGAGTTGAGCTTTCAGATAAACTTACAGCGACCACTGCTGAGTCCGCCCGTATCAGCGAACGTATGGCAGCCATGGAAAAAGCGATTCTGCGATTCAAGAATGAAACTCAATCTGCAATTGATGAACTTGCAGTTTTTAATTCCCGCCTCGCTGAAAGAAAAGTCGAACTTAATCGCGTCCATCAGGCGGCGGATAATATTAAAGCGCAAATTGATCTGCTGAATCGAGAAAAGCAAGGCATTGCAGACAGTCTGGAGAATATAACAACTCAACGTTCGGAGCTTAAGGCGAAGCGGGATCAGATCACCAAGCTTCTGAATATTCTCCAGGAACGTGAAAATAATGCTCTCAAACAGCAGAACAGACTTGAGGTCGAGGTTATTTCACTACGGGAGAGGCTGCGCGAACTTGATCGTCGGTTGGAAGAGGATGCCGGTATAAACCCGAATTCAGTAACCGAATCATCGCAACTCCAAGCGGAAAACGAACTTAATGAATTAGGAATGAGCGAATTAACTACAGAAAAACTGAAAACCCGGTTGCAATCCATCGGTCCCGTGAATATGTTAGCGCTGGATGAACTTCCCGACGTTGAGGAGCGTTATCGCTTCTTAGGCGACCAAAAGGCTGATCTGGAGAACGGCATCGAGGTTATTGAAGATACCATAGATCACATCAACCACGAAGCGCGGCGTGTATTCCGCGAAACTTTCGACAGGATAAACCGGTATTTCCAGGACGTCTTCCGAACGCTTTTCGAGGGTGGCGAAGCCCAGCTTGTGCTATCGGACGGTGACCCTCTCGAAGCCGATGTCCGAATTTTTGCCACGCCTTCCGGAAAGAAACTGCAAACGTTGTCAATGTTATCGGGTGGCGAGAAAGCGCTGACGGCTATAGCGCTGTTATTCGGCATATATAAGGTCAGACCCAGCCCGTTCTGTATCATGGATGAAGTTGATGCACCACTCGATGACGCCAACATAGTCCGCTTCAACCGACTCATCAGGCAATATTCCGTTGACACCCAGTTTATGATAGTTACGCACAACAAACGAACGATGGAGGCTGCGGACTATCTATTTGGAGTTACTCTGGGTGAGGATGGGACGTCGAGGATGGTGTCGGTCAAGATTGAAGGGAAAAAGGAAGAAACGACGAAGTAATTATTCCACCGCAGAGGGCGCAAAGAACGCGAAGCATAAATCTCTGTGTTCTCTGCGATCTCTGCGGTGGATAGAATCAGCCGAGGATAAGATGCGAGTTCAGAGTTCGCACTTGAAAGTAATGCTACTTAATTAAAAAAAAGACCAATAATGAATAAACAATATATAGCTATTACTGCACAAATAGTATTACTAATATTGCTCAACTTTAGTGTCAGTTTAGCAGCAACCATAAACATCGATTTCTGCCGCTTCAAAGCTGAGGATGAGCATACGTATCTCGAATTATACATTGAAATCCCGCGTATTGCACTGGTGCACACTGAAGAAGAGGATGGATGGGAGGCAACGGTTACTTTTAATGTGGATATAAATTCCGACAGCGTCATCCTTGCTCAGGATAAATGGAAAATTAACGACATCGCTGAGAACCCCAAGGACATTAATTCGCTTCAAAAGATCATCGATATACGCATATATATGCTGCCCCCCGGACAATATAATTTGAGTATAACTGCTACTGACAAGCAGTCCGGGCATATATGGAAGGATTCCCTGAACGTTGAAATATCATCTTTTCCAAAGGATGAGCTGACCACGTCTGACATCGAACTTGCTAATCATCTGCTTCCACCGGGTATTATTGAGAAGTATGATCGAGATGGTTTTGCGCTCGTTCCGACTCCTAATCTTACTTTCGGTCAAGATCGTCCGTTTTTCTTTTACTATATTGAGATATATCCTCCTGTCGCGTTGTGTCAGGTGTTAACACCTGGCACAACCAAAGAGATAACCGACACAACTAAAGTGACACCGGACACAACTGGCGGAGTATTGGAGTTCACTGCCAACCGTTTTATTCTTAATAATTCTCAAGATACAATAGTAACATTACCGGCAACCTCATTTTCCAACGAAACGAATTCATTTGCCGATGTTGACAGCGTATCATTGGAAGGGCTGACTAACGGTTTTTACACATTTGTTATACAGTTGCAAAATAATAGCGGCGATACGACAACTCAGAATAAATCTTTCATCATTTATGATTCCAAATCACAACATCACGACATCCCCTTCGACAGTTTGGAAGTTGAGATCGAATTAGATGAGATAAGATTCCTTCTTGAAAAGAAACAGATTAAGCTTATCAAGAAGATGGCTATTGGTGAGAAGGCACTCTTCCTAAGAGAATTTTGGAGACGGCTCGATGATGATCCTGCTTCACCGGAAGTGCCTGTCAGGCTGGAATTCAGAGAGCGAATAAGAGAAGCAGACCGACTTTGGGATAACTCGCGTATGACAGGTCACAAAACCGACAGAGGACGAATCTTTATTCTGCACGGTGAACCGGATGACCGTGAAGTGCACACTCTCGAAATAAATACTAAACCTTACGAAATATGGATTTATGATAACATCGAGGGTGGAGTTATCTATGTTTTTGTTGACCGCAACGGTCAAGGTGAGTATATTCAAGTGCACTCAACCAAGCAAGGAGAAACACGTTTTCCCAACTGGTATGATTTCTACGTCGCGCGAAGCGGTTCAAATCCGAGAAGATAAAATTGTTTGATTGTTGTATTGTTAAATTGTTATATTGCTATATTATTGTATCGGTTATGCCTTTAGCTCAGCCGGAGTAGCGAAGCTTGCTGCGCGCGCGCAGGCAGATACGCATGCGCCACCGTACGAGAACGCAGAAAGCTTTTCTACTCCGGTATTATTAAGTGGACGCGCAGCAAGCTTCGCTACTCAGGTGTTATTAATTTTATACATTGCTGAGCTAAAGGCATAACCTATTATTGTATTATCAAATCCATAAATTGATATCAAAACAATCAAGACAATCAAACAATCAAACAATTATTCATTTATAATTAATTGAGTTATTTATGGAACAAGTTCTTGTTCAAGTATTAAACCTAAAGAAACATTTCAAAGACCGCAAACGTGGGAAGGTTGAAGCGGTTAAGGGTATCTCTTTCGAAGCACACTCAGGGGAGATATTCGGGCTGCTTGGTCCGAATGGCGCTGGTAAAACCACTGCGCTGAGGATGCTCGCAACCATCCTGAAGCCCACAGATGGCACAGCTACAATCGCCGGTTACGACGTGGTTACAGATCCGGACGAAGCCCGCCGGTCGCTCGGTTTTCTCAGCAACGATACCGGTCTTTATCATCGGTTGACAGCGCGTGAGATGATCGTTTACTTCGGGAAGCTCTATAAAATGACCGATGATGTTATTAAACAAAGGTTAGATGAACTTTGCGAAATGCTCGATATGTCGGAGTTTTTCAATCGTCGCTGCGGCAAGCTCTCTTCCGGTCAGAAACAGAAGGTTTCCATTTCTCGCACTATCATCCACGACCCGCCGGTGCTGATACTCGATGAACCTACAACCGGACTTGACGTATTAGCGTCGCGAAATATCGTATCCTCCATCCGCAACGCACGCGACAAAGGCAAATGTGTCATTCTATCGACTCATATTATGGGAGAAGCTGAAAGGATATGTGACCGTATCGGTATCATCCACGATGGTATAATAACTGCTATCGGAACGGTTGAAGAACTCTTTGACCGTTTTGACGCGAGAGAGCTTGAAACCGTTTTCCTGCGAGCTGTCGGTGAAACGGCTTGATAATTTTACCGCAGTGGGCGCAGAGGAAGAGTAGTGTCGTAGTGTTGAAGTGTCGTTGTGTCGGGGTGTTGTGATGACTTGGCACTTGTAACTTGTAACTGGCAAACTTTGATGAAAAAGAACTTTAAAAAAAATCTACTATATATCATCTTCGTAATTATCTGTTTATGTCCAAATCTAACTTACGCAGATGATATTGTAGATCAACTGAAATCGGATATAAATTATCTTTGCAGCCCAGAACTTGCGGGGAGGGATGTTCCGGGTGTTTATGGGGATAAAGTGGCGCTCTGGGTTGCTGATAGGTTTGATAAATCAGGGCTTCAACCAGCAATGGCTGATACAGGTTACATTCAACAAGTTCCGTTTGTACAAGCCAAACTGAATACCGTTTGGTCAAACGATTATCCTGAACCAATTCAGTTAACCTTTTTCGGACCTAATTTGAATGAGGTTGGTAGTGATTGGGAAGCTACGTTTTGTTGGGGTAACAACTTCTATATTTTCCCCAGACGGATTGCACCCTTAGATACAACTTTTAAAGTTGCCTGGTGCGGATACGGCATTGTGGATAAAGCATCAGGAAGGAACGACTTTACTGGCGCCGCTGGTAAAGCAGCAATGGTCTTGCCCGGCAGCGACCTGCCACCGGGTAAAGCAGGACATCGCGCACTAATTCCATTTAAAGTTGCCGCGGCAGAGCGTGCTGGAGCTCGAATGCTGATCGTACTGGATACTAAGCAGGAATATGTTTCAGATAGCAAGGCGAGAGAAAAAACGGGCTTTTCTTCAAAACTAATAGAGAAAATCAATACCGCTGGCAACCCTTTGATTGATCTGCCCGGATCAGCACCTGACTTCCCGACTGTCTATTTTTACGATTCAAAGCTCCTGCATTCGATTACGACTTACAATTATATCGAAAATATTGAGCAATATATTGAATCAGCAGCTCAATTTGGTGGATTGAGGGCTTCATTACGTGTAACTTATAAGAATTACGTTAACACTCACGGTTATAACGTAGTTGCTAAATTAGACGGCGCAATACCTGAGTATGTCATCATCGGCGCTCACTATGACCACCTTGGAATAGTATTAGAATCAAAAGACAACGTTGAATCCGCTATTGAGAGTTATTACCCCGGCGCTGATGATAATGCTTCCGGTGTCGCAGGACTTCTTGAGATCTGCCGTCGTTGGGTCAATCGGGATCGGACGGGTAGAGGCTTAATAGCAGTATCCTTCACAGCAGAGGAGGATGGCAGGTTAGGGTCTCAATGGTTTATGAATCATCTTCCCGTACCGCGTGAATCAATCGTTGCGATGGTAAATATGGACGAGATCGGTCGTTGTGGATTTTCAAGTATGCGATATGTTCATCAGAAGGACGCTGTTCCCGATCCCGAATATGCAGCAGCATATTATTCAGCAACCTCGCCTGAACTCAAGGACATATTAGTTAAATCCGTTAGTGGTGTTGATCTTGATCTGAATATTCAACCTGTCAATAGTTTTAGCCATTTCGGTGACGCCGGATCGTTTCACGATAAGCAAATCCCGACGGTGAACCTGTTCAGTGGTTTTCACAGCGATTACCACAGTCCACGCGATACACCTGATAAGATTGATTATGAAAAGATGTCCCGGATGATTGATTTAGCGGATCAGTTACTGGTAAATCTATCACAGGTATCCGACAGGATTGGATTTGACCCAAGTAATAGAGTTAAAAGCGTAATACCACATTGAGCATCACCAAGTGCGAAAGTGTGAAAAACAGTAGAAGCGACACTCTTGTCGCTTGAACTTTCGTATTTCAAATATATAGCGCAAGCGACAAGAATGTTGCTTCTACATTTTTCAAAGAGATTACCTCAAAGGAGAAACAATGAACACGACAAAGAAACTTCTATTATTACTATTATCTGTTCTAATCACAACAGCGCCAACGCTTAGTCTTACGCACGTATCCGGTGAGGTTTCCGGAACCTGGACGGTTGAGGATGAACCTTATTATGTCGATGCCGCTATCAGTATAGCTTCACGTGATTCCTTGACGATTGAACCGGGGGTCACAGTGCGTTTTTCAGGAAGATATGGATTTACGATTACCGGCGTACTGCTTGCTTTGGGAACAACAGAGGACTCGATTGTATTCCGATCATCCAATCCTCAGCCTGATGCCTGGTTGGGAATCATTTTTAACAGTATACGCGCAGGTTCAAGCAGGATGGACTTTTGTTCAATCAAATACGCATATAGAGGAATAACATTCTCTAATTCAAGTCCACAAGTGAGTAATACCAGCCTAGTTTACCACGAAAGCAACGGTATGCGATTTGAAAGATCGCGAGCGGTCGTGGAAAATTGTGCGATCATTAATATCAATGGTCAGGGAATATCAATCCTCGAACAGGCAAACCCGATCATTACAGGCTGTACAATCTCCGGCTGCGAGGATAACGGTATAGCTATTTCCGAAGGCTCTGCGCCGAGAATCATTAATAATTACATTACCGCTGTAAACGATAATGGCATTAGTATCAGCAACGCTGCTCCCTGCAGCCTCCGCAGCAATCGTATCTATCGCTGTGGATTGCGGGGAATTTCTATTAGTGAGACCAATCAGGTAGTTCTCGTTCGTAATAAGTGTTGTGAGAATGGTGATCCCGGTTTATGGATATTTCGCTCCAACAATATTGTTTTACTAAACAATACATTTAATAATAATAGCGAATCAGGCGTATATCTTTATACCAGCAGCGCTGTTATAATAAACAATATCATATGTAGTAATGATCAGGACGGCATATACGCCCAGGGCGCTAATCCGCAAATGAGTTACAATTGTGTTTGGGGTAACGGTCGAGAGAATTATAATGGCACCGAAGCCGGACGAAATGATATAAACGTTTCACCCTTACTCGATGTAAATTATGATCCACGCGAGAATTCTCCGGTTATTGACGCAGGAGATCCACGTTACCGCGATCTGGATAACACGAGAGCCGATATCGGCGCAGGCTTCTTTAACCAGAATTTGCCCCCGGTAATCATCACAACCTCACCAGAATCCTTTGATTCATTGGTCGGAGATCAAGCAATTGAATTCACTGCTTATGCTGAAGATCCAAATGCACACCAGTTGACTTACACCTGGTTCCTCAATGGCGCTCAAATCGGTGAAGGGAACACGGTTGAAATCTTCTTCAACCGCAACGATGATTATATTGTCAGGATACTCATTGACGACGGTTATTATATGGGGCAGACTATCTATGATTGGTCATTCACGGCTTATAATATGTTCGTCCCGGATGTCGATGATGCTATTCCCGGTACTTTCACACTTTCAGCGCCCTACCCTAACCCGTTTAATTCGACAGCGCAGTTTGACGTCAAAATTAGACATAAAGGGATTGCCAAGGTGTTTATGTATAACAGCAACGGCAGAGTAGTTCAAACAATCTGGAATCAAGTTTTACTACCGGGTCTGTACCGTTTTCCGATAAATGCTATGAATTTACCGGCAGGGAATTATATAATTTCGGCTCAAATTGGTTCCCAGCAGTTGGTTCGAGGGGTTACATTAATAAAATAGCCTTTACCGCAGAGTGCGCAGAGAACACAGAGAGGAATGTATGTAGCACTGGCTCTTGCCGGCAAATTGACTTGTTAAGCATTCCGAAGGGAATGAATGTGAATAGTGGTGGGTGAAACCCACCGAATCAAATTGCAAACCCTATAGCGATCCCGAAGGGGTCGAACAAGACACGGCTTCGTAATTTCTGTTTATTCAAACCCCTTCGGGGCTTTTTACAGTAAATCAACTATTTCAATAGCGTAAATACACAGGAGAACAAATATGCGTTTAACAATCTGGTGCTTTTTACTGAGCTTAGTTCTGATTTTAGTAAATGCGCCACTAATCTTTTCACAGGATAATCTTAAAGCACAAGTTGAAGATATTAAAGCGAAGGCGAACTCGTTGAACAAACAGATGGAAGACCCCGCTAACGCTGAAAAATATGAAACCTTAAAGACAGAATGGGAAAAACTCGATTCACAGCTTAAGGAACTGACCGATAAGATAAATGCCATTAAGAACAAGGACGTTCTTGCCAAGAAGAAATTCAACGATGGTAATAAGCATTTAAAGACTGGTCGCTATAGCGAAGCGGTTGCTGAATATAAGAGATCGCTTGAATTAGAACCCAATAATCCGATGGCATTCTATATGCTTGGTTACGCTCAGACAAAGCTAAAAGCTTATGATGATGCAAAGGAGGCATTTAAAAAAGCGCTTGAGTTAAGCCCGAATTATGCTGCTGTTTATATTGCATTAGGCAACATCTCTTCAAAGGAGAAGAATACATCCGAAGCCCTGAATTATTATAACAAAGCAATCGAGCTTGATAGTACGTTAATAAAAGCTCATTTCGGAATTGGCAATGTTTACTTGCGCACTAAGAAGAACGCTCAGGCTGAGGCTGCCTATCGAAAAGCAGTGAAAATCAAGGACAACTTCGGAGACGGCTGGATCAATCTGGGACGTGCGTTAGCCGCGCAGAAGAAAAGTAAAGAAGCCGTCACTGCGCTTGAAAAAGGCGTCAAACTCAACCCAAAATCGGTTGCAGGCTATTACCAGCTTGCTGAAGCGTACAACTCAACCAAATCCTATACCAAGGCGCTTGGAGCCGCTGATAAATGCTTGAAACTTAAACGAAAATACGCCGCAGCATGGTATGAGAAAGGTATTGCACTTATGAGTCTTGGTAGGAAAAAAGAAGCCGTTGCAGCCTTTACAAAAGCAAAGGAAGACCGTGTCTGGCGCGAGAGATCGAACTATTTTATCCAGAAGATTCAAGGTAAAATACAATAGTAGGTTTCTCTACGCAGAGAGCGCAGAGGACACAGAGAAGTTTAGATGCCTTGGAAATAATGGGACAGTATACCTATTTTATAAATACTCTTTGAAATAATGACATTCCATAGAAAAATAGGTATACTGTCCCATTATTTCCCCTTCACTGACAGTAACGCAAATAGAGAAAATATACTTGGAAAATCACTTATACAGAGTAACCGCAACCCTCGTATCCGGTGAAGAGGATATTATAAAAGAAAGCTTCCAGGAAGCCTTAAACGCCGGAATAATCATTTCGCAACTCCGCGAAGTCATATTAACCAGTTACCTTTTCGACGGCTATCCCACAGCGTTGGAAGGTTACAGGATACTCTTTGAATTGGTTGGATATCAATCAATTGACAAAACAGACCTGACTTATAATCCCGTGAGTATAGAATCCTGGCGCAAAAGAGGCGAACCGCTGTGTCGGACGATTTATGGACCTCAGTACGAACTGCTAATGAAGCGAGTTATGCAGATCGCTCCGGAGTTGTCGGATGCAATGATTGTTGAGGGTTACGGTAAAGTATTATCGCGCGACGGATTGGAACCGCGAGTGCGGGAACTATGCGTCGTAACAATCCTGGCTGTGAAGTATAAACCGCGTCAATTGCTGAGTCATACACTTGGCGCGCTCAGACTCGGCGCAACCCCTGAGCATCTTCTTTATCTACTTGATGTCATCAGTGAAATAACGCCCAATGGAAATATAAATAAAGCTCATAAGATCATAGAAGAAGCAATAAGCAAATACAGTCTGCCATTATGACAGTATTGCGTCAATATGGCAGTGCTATTAAGTAGTATCTTTTATTATTGACAAAATATTTTTTGATCGTTATTATTGCTTTATCGTTAGTTTAGAATGTATCTGTTTAATATACACCTATATACATAATTACAATATTAATCATATATCACATAAAGAGACACTTTACAGTGTCTCTTGTTTTTGGCACGTAATTTGCTGATTGTGTTTACGTATTAAACATCGTATCGCATCGTGACTAAACAAAGAAAAAATAGTAGAAGCGACACTCTTGTCGCTTGCACAATGTCTTTGGAATACTAAAGTTCAAGCGACAAGAGTGTCGCTTCTACTATTTTTAAAAACAAAACAAGGAAAAACAATGAGCAATAAAATAATAGGTATTGATTTAGGCACAACTAATAGTTGTGTCGCAATAATGGAGGTCGGTCAGGCAACGATCATCCAGAACTCAGAAGGTGGACGAACAACTCCATCAGTAGTGGCGTTTAGCAAGAGCGAAGAACGTCTCGTAGGCGGTCCAGCCAAGCGTCAATCGATTACTAACCCCCCAAAAACGGTCTATTCTATCAAACGGTTTATGGGACGCCAATTCGACGAGGTCGGAAACGAAATGACGCAGGTTCCCTATAAGGTTATCAAAGGCGACGGTGGCGTAGCGCGCATTAAGATTGATGATAATATGTATACACCTCCGGAAATATCGGCAATGATACTGCAAAAAATGAAGCAGGCTGCCGAAGATCACACCGGTGAAAAAATTACTGATGCTGTCATTACCGTTCCTGCCTATTTCAACGACTCTCAGAGGCAGGCAACCAAAGACGCCGGTGAAATCGCCGGATTGACTGTAAAGCGTATCATCAACGAACCAACCGCAGCTTCACTGGCTTATGGTCTTGATAAGAAGACGAACCAGAAAATCGCCGTCTATGATTTCGGCGGTGGAACTTACGATATTTCTATATTAGAGATCGGTGAAGGTGTTTTCGAAGTAAAATCAACCAGCGGCGATACTCATCTTGGCGGTGATGACATAGATCAAAGACTGATTAACTATGTTGCCGATGAGTTCAAACAATCGGACGGGATTAACCTGCGAAACGATCCGATGGCGCTCCAGCGTCTGAAGGAAGCTTGTGAGAAGGCTAAGATCGAGCTGTCGAGTTCACCCCAGACGCAATTGAACCTGCCGTTCATTACAGCCACTGCCGAAGGTCCTAAACACCTTGATATAAACATCACACGCTCTCAATTCGAGCGGTTGATTGCTGATCTCGTTCAGCGCACCATAGTTCCGATGGAACAAGCATTAAGAGATGCAAAACTGCAACCTTCGGATATTGACGAAATTATTATGGTCGGAGGGTCAACACGTATACCGGCGGTTATAGAAGCCGTGAAGAACTTTTACGGTAAAGAACCAAACCGCTCAGTTAATCCGGACGAGGTTGTGGCAATGGGCGCCGCCATTCAGGGTGGAGTATTAGCCGGTGATGTATCGGACGTTGTGCTGTTGGATGTAACGCCGTTATCGCTTGGCATTGAAACACTCGGTGGTGTAATGACTACCCTGATTGATGGCAATACTACTATTCCCGTAAAGAAGGAAGAGATATTCTCAACGGCATCAGACAGCCAGAATACGGTTGACATCCATGTCCTGCAGGGTGAGCGACAAATGGCAATAGACAACAAGACTATCGGTCGTTTCCAGCTTGACGGCATACCACCGGCACCGCGCGGCATTCCGCAGATCGCTGTCTCATTTGATATCGACGCTAACGGAATATTATCCGTCCAGGCGTTGGATAAGGCTACTAACCGCGAACAGCACATCAAAATTCAAGCTTCTTCCGGTTTGACCAAGGACGAGATTGATAAAATGAAAACAGATGCCAAGGCTCATGCTGAAGACGATAAGAAACGTCGTGATGAGGTCGATACTCACAATACTGCCGATCAGCAGATATGGCAGACTGAGAAACAAATCGAGGAACTGGGTGACAAGGTTGACGCCGAATCGAAAGCCAAGCTGCAAGCTGGCGCTGATCGCATTAAGGAGACATTAAAGGGAACCGCAATACAACCCATCAAGGACGCCTGTGATGATCTAAATAAAATATGGCAACAAGTATCATCCAAAATGTATGAAAACGTTCAACAGCAACAGCAAGAGGCTGGAGCAGCAGGGGCAGCAGGGGCAGCCGGAGCAGATGAAGCCCAAGCCGATGCCGGTAAACCAGATACAGAAGCTAATAAAAAGAAGAAGGATGGTGAAGTTGAGGATGCTGATTATGAAGTGGTGAACTAAAATCTAACCGCAGATTACACAGATTTAAAAGATTATTAAAAAATCTGCCTAATCTGCGTAATCTGCGGATGAAAAATATACTTCAGTAGCGTAGGCGTCCCTGCCTGCGAAAGATACACGCGGTAAGAAAAAACACGCGACAAGAATGTCGCGTCTACTAAATCATCAAATCGCCGCCATTGATATCAATAGAAGCTCCCGTAATATAAGGGGCGTCTGCAACCAGAAACAGCACAAGTTTTGCCACTTCCTCCGGTGTGCCCATACGGGGAATAGGGAAGCTTGTCTCGTAAGTATTTATCCTTTCCGCTGAACACTCCTGGCGCACCATCTCTGTATCAATCAATCCCGGGCAGACGGCATTTACGGTGATACCCAATGGCGCAGCTTCCTTCGCAACGGCTCTGGTGAAACCGAGAATTGCAGCCTTTGATGCCGTATAGTGAGCACCGCCGAGTGTGCTGACGCTTCTTCCGGCAGAAGAGGATATATTTACTATCCTGCCGTATTTCTTCGCTTTCATTATTCCCAGTACAACCTTTGTACAGAGAAAAGTCCCATTCAGATTAACGTCAAGCACCCTGTCCCATTCTTCTTTAGTCAAATCATCAATCCGGGTCGGATACATTATTCCGGCGTTGTTTACCAATATATCGATAGCGCCAAACCGCTCGACCACCTTCTTAACCATAATTTCAACATCTTTCGCATTCGTCACATCCATTTTAATACACATCGCATCGATACTTTCAGCAACGAGTTGAGCCTTTTTCCCATTAATATCGCTGACGACTACATCAGCGCCTTCCCGGACAAACATCTCGGCAATTGCCTTGCCCATTCCCTGTGCGGATCCGGTGATGATTGCAACTTTGTTGGTCAGTTTACCTTGTGGCATTTGTTTTTCTCATTAGAAACACCTTTATGTCTGAACCCCCATACTCGCAATAGCCTGTTCAACCGCTATTATCAGCTTCTCCGGTTCGTCGGTACCTATTCGGAAGACCTTGCCGTTATCTAACTTAAATTCAACCGCATCCAAGCCGGAGATATTGTACATCAACCCGCCTTCTATACGTTTGATGCCCCAGCCCATAGTCCATTTGTTTCTTACTTTTTTCATAGCGGTTATATTTGATAGCAAGACTTTATGGCGTATCAATCCCAACCCGAACATCGCAATAACGGCACGGTCAGTAACGGCAACCGTCAGACTTCCGAACAGGATCAATACCAAGAATATAGCAGCGTAAATAAAATATGTATAGTTGGAGAATATATCTTCCTTTGAAAAGGATATCGCGAGCGGTACGCCTATACCGATAATCACTGCGATTACCGCCCATAAGCCGAATTGGGTGTGTTTGTAGGTGGACATAGTAAGCTTCAGGCTTTGGAGTTCGATGTTAATCACCAGTTCTCTTCCTTAGCGCAGATATCGAAGAACTCGTCTTCTGTCATCCTGCCTTTGACGAGGTCTATGACCTCTTTCGAAGATATTTTCCATTTCATGTAAGTATCAGCGTCAGCATTCAGACGCACGTGAAAAACCAGCGTGTCTTGAATATAGTCTGTGATATTATCCCGCTGGAAGTACTCGACGCACTTCCCGATCAAGTCCTTTTCCGCCTGGAGAGCGCCAAATATATCGGTCTGTTCAAGACGCAGAATAATCGTAGTGGTAAATATTTGGGTTAGATCAACGTTCCGGCGAGGGGTGCCTAACTTGGCGGAAACATAGTCCTTCAGGTCACGAGGAATAAGCTGGTTTCCACCACAGCCGTTGAAAAACAAGGGAGTCAGGATAAGAATTGAAATAATCAACAGCCGTAAAATGATGGATGTCTGTGCTTTTATTGGCAAGGTATACTCCATTGTAATTTTTGTTTTACCGCGGAGAGCACTGAGAGTACAGAGGATTCGAGTTCAGAGTCCAGCCTTTAGGCTGTTTTGCGTTGCTATTGCAAGGACAGGTCAAAACTCGAAGACAACCTGAAGGTTGAACTCTGAACTCGAAGACAACCTGAAGGTTGAACTCTGAACTCGAAAACAGCCTAAAGGCTGGACTCTGAACTCAAAACTCTGAACCTGAATCCTCTGCGCCCTCTGCGGTAAAAAAATTGCGCTACCGTTTCACAATCACCATAGCGCCCGGACCATCGCCGACCAGATAGCTCTCTACTATCACACCGCCACTGATCTTGACCACACTGTTCCCATTATAACAGGAGACGTAGATCATATTATCATCAGCAGCCACAATGCGCATAGCGCCTGCGCTCACTTCAATTGGGTTTGCAGGTCCGTTTAGTATCTGACCATTATTGGTATCATATCGGAATACTTTGCCCGGACCATCTCCCCAACCGCCTGCAGCAAGATAGGCAATACCATCAGAATTAATGGCGATTTCTCCGGGTGAACCACCGATATAGACGTAACTAACAATCGCGTTGGTTGCAGGATCAATTACGTTCACTTCACCGGGTATTATTACTTCACCGGTTTCAAAGTCCGACGTTCCCGTGCAAACTACGTGTATCCTGCCTTGAGGATCGAGCGCCATAAACTGAGGGTTCTTTCCTGCTCCGATCTCAATTTCATTGACTACCATATTGGAAACCGTAGACAGAATGGAAACCGATCCGATGCCATACTCGTATGTAACACTATCAAGTGCACTATTGCATATATAGACTTTATCACCGATTGTTAGTACATCCTGCGGAGCTCGACCTACATCACTACGAATTCGTGAAGCAAGCGCTTCCACGTCCATTACAGTTACGTTATCAGTATTAAAATTACTGATATAGAGGTAACCGTTTTCCGCTGCAGCGCCATATTGAGGATAACAATTGGAGTTGATACCGATGTCTACTGGATCAGCAAGCTGCGACATCGCATTTGAATAGCTGAGCTTTAACACGTTCATATCGTGGGAGTGGGAATTGATGACCAGTAACTTGTTATCGGTGAAAATCAAATCATTCGGTGTATTACCAACACCGATCACGTCGCGATCAACCGCTCCGATATCATAAAGGTCTATGATTGTTAGCGTACCGGCGCCCTGGTTGTAATTACTCACAATCAAGACGTTCTGACCTGTTCCTGCCGCGTAATCAACCATCACATTCACCGTATCTGAAACTGTTGACAGGCTGTCCTGATTCCAAGCTTTACAATAGAGCTTATGATCGGTGCTGTCATCGTAGACGCGCGTGTTCCATTCGTACTCGTAAGGCGCTGTGGATGTTTCGTAGTGCAGGACGTCGTCAATATAGAGCAGTACCTTGGTTACGGCAATCTCGTCATTAGCTTCGATTTCAACCATTACCGTATCCGTCACTGATCCGTTGTTAGCGGGAAAAATTATCCGGCAGGATGGTGGTGATGGGTCCGTAGAAGACGGATCATCGTCGCATCCGCTAAAGAAGATTAGTCCGAAAATCAGGACTGGAATTAATACAAAGAGTTTCAATGTTGTTTTCATTGTTTGTACCTTGTTTATGTTGAAGATATGAGAAAAAGGTTTTATTCTAATTATCTTAATGATTGTAAGTAGCACAATCTGTAATTCAATCTGCCTAATCTGCTAAATCTGCTGTGAATTGAATTAGGCGAGAACAAGATTCACAGCAGATTAAACGGATTAAGCAGATATTAAAGCAGAATGTTAAGTTATTTAATCAACAGCTTTTATATGCTCAAGCTCAACCTACCGGCATAAGTTCTCCCCGGCATAGGACTGCGTTCAATGACCCGATAGGATTTATCAAGCATGTTATCTACCCCGAAGCCACACGATAACGATAGAAATCTGAACTTGAAATTCCGACTTAAATACGCGTCATACACTTCATAAGGACTAAGTCCCATACCAGCAGTTGACATTGGGTCGAGGTTTGATTCTGTGGAATACCTGCGCCCTACCCAGCGTCCGTTTAAGTGTAAAGCAGTTTCCCAACACTTTATAGAAATCGATGCGGATCCGCTGTGCTTTGCAATTAAGGGCGTCATCTTGCCGTAGTTAATATTGCCGGGTGTGTCGTTAACCAAGTTATTATAAATATAACTACCGGAGAGCGAAATACCACCTCTAAAAAGAAAAATTGAAGAATAAAACTCAACACTCCGGCTTTTAACGCGATCAACGTTGGCGGGATAGTATTTGCCCTGAAAGTTCCGCCTCCAGATTATCAGATCGGTAGTTCTTTGTTGGATCCATGTCATTCTGAAGCGATAGGGGATACTTGATGAGTTTACAGACGCTAAACCGACACCTGCATTGAAACATTTCCCTCGTTCAGGCTTCAGGTTCTTATTGCCAACCGCAAATGCATTCTCAATCAGGAAAAGAGCATTGAAAGGAGGCGCAGACATACTTTGTCCCCAACCCGACGTTATACTTAAGATAAACAATTTATTCGATTTATCAAGGGCTATATTGCAGGATGGTGAAATTGTTGAATAAGATTTGTTACCTTCATCATCAATCAAGTCAGAGGCTAAGCCGGGATTTAGATGAAAACTAAGCCCGAATACTTTTGTCCACCATTGTCCTCCGAGCTCGAATCTGTTTAGGGTTCGTTTGGCGTCTCCTCTACCGATTCCACCAATAGAAATGCGTCCGCGCACCAGATCTTTACCTTTATATCTGTCATGTTGAAACGCGTAACCAACTCGCAGCTTTCCAGAACTGAAATTTCTGATTGAATTAGTTGTTATACCATATCTTAAACCGATCTGCCTGTCGTCTTCAGGAAAATGGTTTGAAACAACGCCTGTTTCCGGATTAAACTGTCGGATGGGACTGGTGAATCTGCTCGAGTAATCGGACACAAAGCTCGTGAATTTTAATTGATTGTTCCCATAATCACCTTGACCTGAAATCCGGGCAGAAATGCGTTTCGTGGTGAGGTCAGCTTCTGGGGTGGCGGGTTCGCAGATTAGTCCGGGGATGCCGCGTTTACTATCATCATAGTGCAAGCCGCCTTCAACATACAATTTTCCCGCTGTATATCCTAAACTTCCGATACCGCTTGTCGAACGAGAATAATTGTTGACTCTATAACGGGCAAAACCATCGTCCATAAGATATTTAAAATCGCCATCGTTGACTTCATGTGTGAATTGTAAATTCCCTTGAAAACAAGAGTTCAGAGTGTGCGTTTCAGCGCGTGAAGTCTTTGGAATACAGGGGTTAGTCGAAACGCGCTGAAGCGCGCACTCTGAACGTTTAATAAACCTGATTCCAAGTTTATTTCGTCCATAGCTGCCATTAGTTATCAAAGCGGAAAGATCATTGGGCGTTTCAGTATAGGCTTGATATTCGGATGTTTGAAGATGTACGCGTCCTCCTAAACCCTCGAATTCGATATGGATGGCATTCAATTGATCTAGGTCGATATTCCCGATCTCTGCTTCACCAGTGCCTGCATCATTAAGTGGGATTCCATCGATATCAACTCGTACTGTGCGCGATGGTGATCCACGCAGTGATAAACGCTGGCTTCCGTCACCTTCCAGAACCATTACTCCAGGCACGTCTCGCAATGCATCTCCGATCTTGCTGACTCCCTTAGAAAGCCAGAATTCCGGTTTGATCATTAATGACCGGTCATTGTTGAATTCTATTGATTGTTGGGACGTTCTGACTTCGGCTATGGGTCTGATGATTTGTTTTCGATGCAGAACAAAGTCAATATGCCTGACAACTCCCTCACAAACTATGATATTTTGTCTTATAGATGTTTGATAGCCCAGGTAAGAAGCAGTCAGCGTATAGTCACCTGGCGTCAGGTTATGAATCCGGTACTGTCCGTTCCATTTGGTCGTAGCGCCGGTTTGTTTTTCAATAACGGTAATATGAGCACCTGGGAGCGGTAGACCGCTGGTGTCCGTTACAGAGCCAGATATCTGGTAGGAAAACGCAGCTTGGGCTGGTGTGATAAGAAGGAAAATCCAGAAAAGGATTAATATAGTTGCTTGTATAATGAAAAAACCCGCTGACTTACTGCGCAAGCGGGATAGTGAAGCGAAATTGGTCAAATCACCCTCCTTTACCCCGAAGGAAAAGATATCGATATAATATTGCGCATATGGGTCTTCTGACTTACGCTTCATCCTCAGGCAGCGCCTTCCCAGACGGTCAACCGAATTTCCATCCGATCCAACCAGCCAGTGGCGGTTTAAAGAATAAGCAGTTTTTTACTTTCTTACTTGCTCACTTTCTTACTTGCTTACTTCTTTTTGCTACCTTCGTCAGCGATTACAGCGGCGGGGGCCGTCCTCGATTTTCACGAGGTTCCTACTTCGTAATAAACGGAGCCACTACGCAATTATTTCTGATTGATTACCTTTATTATAAGGCTTGAAACAACCCTTGTCAAGTATAAACTGGACATCCAGCTATAATTTGCTTCTATTTGTATAGAAGAGAAATGAATTGTAGTATTATTGCCTGCAATTATTTGCTATTCAATTATTAATACGTTCTCTTTAAGATCGAAGTCCGAGTAAAATACTTAATGATTTAACAATATAACAATATAGCAATTATCGATGTAAATAGTTTAATTTATTTATGTGAAATATTAAACAGATGCGATCTGTATCACTTGAGAGTTATAAGATTGAACCTTATATTATTACTGGGAGTTTAGTATCTAAATCCTGACGTATAACCTAATACAATCCACAGTGATTGCTTAATGACGGATTTCTAAAAAGATTTTGGAGTCTCTGATGCGCCTCATAGCCATTCCTTTTATTACTGTCCTGTTTCTGCTGATGTTATACTGCTTCCCCGCTGAAGCCAACATAAGAAATGTTCCCGATAATTACGAATCCATCCAGGCTGGAATTGACGCTGCCTGGGTTGGCGATACCGTACTTGTGCAACCCGGCACTTATGTTGAGAACCTTGATTTCATCGGAAAAAATATTACAGTCGGAAGCCTCTATCTAATCACAGGAGACGAAAGTTTCATTTCAAACACCATAATCGACGGCGATAATGCCGGAAGATGTGTGATTTTCCGTAGTGGCGAGGGTTCTGAAGCCGTCCTAAGCGGTTTTACTCTTGAGAATGGAACCGCCCCCTGGGGTGGAGGAATCTATTGCAATGCAGCCAACGGGGCATGCACACCGACATTGGATCATCTGGTCATTCACCGGAACCACGCCAGTCGTTACGGCGGCGGGATGTACAGCACCCAGGGCGCAAATCCCACTCTGATAAACGTAACTATCTACGACAACACTGCCGTTGATGGCTACGGTACTTTCGGAACCTTCGGTGGAGGATCAACCGCTCAGGTAACCAACTGTATCTTTTGGGGCAATGATCCATTCGACGTGGCAGGCGGTTTAACTATCACTTATTCTGATATCGAAAACGGCTTTGGCGGGGAAGGCAACATCGACCAGGATCCACTGTTTGTTGATGCGGATAACGGAGACTTCCATCTGACCGAAAACAGTCCCTGCGTTGATACCGGTGATCCCAATTCACCCGAGAACCCCGATGGATCACGAGTGGACATGGGCGCCTACTTTTACAACCAGGGTAACGTCCACGTCTTTAACGTACCCGATGAATACAACACTATACAGGAAGCAATAGGAGCAGCCGGGGACAGCGATACAGTACTGGTTCATCCGGGAACCTATATCGAGAATATTAATTTCAACGGAAAGGAAATTGTTGTTGCGAGCCTCCTTATAATTACAGATGATGAAGATTATATCCACGAGACGATTATTGATGGTGATGATAATGGCAGCGTTGCAACATTCAATAACGATGAGACTGCAAATTCTGTCCTGATGGGCTTTACGCTCCTCAACGGACAAGCTGACCAGGGCGGCGGAATAATCTGTTCCAGCGCGAATCCTACGCTTAAAGCCCTGGAGATCGAAAGTAACTCTGCTCAATACGGTGGTGGGATCTATCTGGAAGGATCGAACGCAATCCTGACAAATATTTCCATAATTCAAAACAACTCCAGCCAGGTCGGAGGCGGGATCAATTGCAATAATTCCAACCCGTCTATTATTAACTGCACCATCAGCCGAAACAGTTCTGATAATGCAGCAGGAGGCATTTATTGCGATGAGGATTCTGATCCGGCGATCACAAGTTGTATTGTTTGGGAGAATGACCCTTCTCAAATCACTGGTGATGGCGATCCACAAGTAACTTACAGCAACATCGAAGACGGCTTTAATGGGCAGGGCAACATTGATGCCGATCCTCTGTTTGCCGATCCCGACGGAGGTGACTTTCAACTGACTTGGGCAAACTGGCGCGATGATGATGAAACAAAATCCCCCTGTATAAACACCGGAGATCCCCTCAGAGAATTCGACCCCGACAACACGCGAGCCGATATGGGCGCTTGGTACTGGCATCAGGATCCATATCACGCTATAATAACCGTCAACCCTCAGACTCTTGATACTCAAGTAAATACAGGTGAGACCGATCAATTAAGTTTCAACATTGCCAACGACGGCGATACACTGCTGATATTCCAAACCGATGTTGACATCACCATCGAACCGGAACTGCTCCCCCGCAGAGATCGAAGAGGCGGTCCAGATGACATCGAATACGAATGGCGCGATAACGATGAAGATGACGGTCCCGATTATAACTGGATAGACGTCAGCGGCTTTGGAGACGTTGTTGAAGTCAATATGGGCAATGACACGTGGCGGGGTCCGTTTGATCTTGGCTTTGACTTTGATTTCTACGGTGAAACCTACAACTCGATCAAAATGTGCTCAAACGGCTGGGCGTCGTTCACCAGATCCGGTATAAATCATTCTTATGCCGACTGGGACGAATTGCCGACCGATGACGATGATGCGCCTGAAGACTTCCTTGCGGTGGCAATGAGCGACTGGAATCCAGCCCAGGGCGGCGATTATTATTTCTGGACGGATGATGAGACGGCTGTATTGACCTGGGAAAACGTGCCGCATATTACAGGTATGGGCAGTTGGACATTCCAGATTGTGCTGACCGGTGATGGAATGATAAAATACCAGTACGCCGAAACCGGCTCTCCCGACGGCATCCAGTTAGTCGGGTGCCAGAATCACGACAAATCACACGGATTCGAGATAATTCGCAACGAAGAGGATTATCTGGTTGACGAACGCGTAATAGCCATTTCCCGCGTATGGCCCGAGTGGATTCGCGTTGCGCCCACTGGTGGTGAAATAGAAGTTGACGATAATCTTGATATGGATGTCTTCATTGACGCCGAAGACTTGATCGAAGGTGATTATGAAGCGGACATTCATCTGTTATCCAACGATTTCGAGAATCCTGATGCGGTAGTAGCTGTTACCCTCGAGGTTGTTGGATTAGCATCCATAGACGTTCGCTGGGACGGTGATATTGGTTACCCGGACAGCGTGGACTGGAACTCAGCTTACGATCCGCTGCTTGCCGGTTATAACTATGACTTGACATTGGACGTGCATAACGTAGGTGCTTCGGTATTGCAAGTAGACAGCGTCACGGTTGACAACGATGTCTTCAGCATACCGAATGGTCAATTTAATGTTTCTCCGGGTGATGATGATGAAATGATTGTAATCCTGAGGTCTGAAGAGCCCGGCAGGTATGAGACTAATATGACGATCTACTCCAACGACCCGGAACAGCAGACATACCAAATCTTCCTAACAGGCACAATCACAGTTCTGGCGCCGGAAATCGAGGTTGTATGGGCAGAGGAAGCAGGTTATCCCGACCTTGTTGACTGGAACCAGCTCTATGATGATCTGTATGCCACGGCTCCGTATGATATCCCGATAATCATCCGCAACACCGGCAACCGTGCCCTGGAAATAGCCGATATTAGCTCCGGAAATGATTACTTCAGCGCGGATGCAAACGATTTCGTTCTTGAACCGGATGAGGAACGCGACGTTGTCCTGACCTTTGAAGCTGACATCAGTGGTGAGTTTATGTCTCTAATAACCATCGAGAACAACACCGAAACCGACCCGAATTACCTCTTATCAGTTCACGCTTTAGCCCTTGATCCCCCTGTTATCAACCTCAATCCGGAATCGATAACCGACAGCCTGTACGTTGGATGGCTTGGTGAGCATACGATCAACGTATCAAACGATGGTGAAGCTACTTTAAACTTCACGATCGATCACGAGATCAACAGTGAGGAGGAACGAGATGTATCCGGGCGTAGGTTGCGCTCAGTAGACGCGCCACTCTTGTCGCGTGGTGGAGGCGCCAGCCCCCGCCGCGATGACGCCGGCGATCTCCTCTATCAGGTTGAATCACCATTCGGCGCAAACCAATACCGAAACCTCGGCTATGATCCGGACGATAACTGGATGTGGCATCAACAATACTCTAATCCTAAGCGAATGATCGCCTGGGACCTCGAAAGTTTCGATCCTGAAGGTGATGATCCACCTGAGATTGTCGCCGACTGGAACAATCCGACTGCCAACCCGATGGACTTTGCTTATTACAACGGCGTTATTTATTTGATGAATCTCTGGGATGCATGGGTGGGCAGAGTAGACCTGGAAGGCAACATCATTGGCAATCTGTACCTCGATCTGGACGAAGGCAGCGCTAACGGTGTGGCAATTGATGCTGAAGAAGAACTGCTATTTGTAGGGAATAACAATAGCTTCGACCTTTATGTGTTTGACCTTGAAGGCAACCGCATTGCCAATATCGGTAATCTTCAAGCGATGGTTAACAATCAGCAGTGGCGATCAATCGAGTGGGTACCTAAGCATAACGAAGGTCAACTTTGGGTAAACGCGCAATCCCGCGTTTGGCAGATTGCGGTTGATACCGACTCGTGGGAATATATAGGCGACGAAGCTGTTCAATCCTTCGAGACGCACTCGACTATAGTATGGGATGGACTCGCCCATGACGGGCGGGACCTCTGGGTTGCCAGCCGTGAAGATGCTAATGTAAATATTTACGATGACGGCGCGACTGAGGCTTGGTTGTATTACGAACCGGATGAAGGGGAATTAACCGGTGGCGAAGATATGAACATCCTGCTCACACTTGACGCCAGAGGCTTGATTGAAGGCTACTATGATGCGGATATGATCTTCCATTCCAACGATCCTGTCAATTCGGATCTGGAATTGAACATTCGGCTTTTCGTCACCGAACCTCCCAGTATGGTTGTCGAATGGGATGTTGACTACGGCTTCCCGGATGAAGTTAACTGGAACGATGCTTATAGCGATCTATACAACAATCAAACTTACGACATAGAACTTAGACTCGTTAATTACTCTGATGGTGATATAACGGTTGACGGTATAGATTTCGAGGGCGCAGGTGCTGAGTTCTACCGCGTTGACCGGGATCAATTCAGCATAGACCAAGACGGTCAAACCACCATCACAGTAACCCTTGAAACTGATGAATCCGGTGATCATCCCTCTACAATGGTTATCCATTCTGACGCTGAAGACGTGGAAGATTACTCGATTGATCTGACCGGACATACGCTCAGTCCGCCGGATATAGTTATTAATCCTGAAGACCTAAGCGACAATCTGATCACCGGTGAAGTTGCCAATCACAATCTGAATATTGCCAACGAAGGCGAGAGTCAACTACGGTTTACTATTAATGCAGTTTCCGTTTCAGAGCCTGATCGTGACGCAAATGATGGTAATTCGCGTAGTTTACGCAGCATCAATTCACCTCGTCGAGACGACCCGGGCGACGTGTTATTCCAATTCGACCTTGACTACGACTGGAGCGGTGGCTTTGACTGGGATAACGATAACAAAATTATGTGGGTTGGCTCTTACGGGAATGATCGCATACATGCCTATAATTACGATGGTGACGGTGGTATCGAGAAAGTATTTGACCAGGCGCTTAATGATAATTGTATGGCGATGGGCTATATGAATGATATAATCTATACAAACCTATGGGCTGAAAGCACAATCTATCGCTACAATACAGACGGCAATAACATCGGCAACGTTAATACTGCTATAAATCAAATACAAGATTACGCGCACAGCGATGACAACGACTGGTTGTTTGTGCTGGATGGTCAATTTAATATCCACATTCTGGACGTTGAGAACGATCATGAGGAGGTTGGTGTAATCAATGATCTTCGCGGTCTAATTGGCGATGCAGCTTACCGTTCGATATGCTGGGTGGATTATCACGATGAAGGTCAACTCTGGGTTGGCGGACAGACTTATGCCTGGCAGTTTTACGTCGACGTTGATGATAATTATAACGCACAACTTGTCCAGACAATCCAGGATGATTCGGATAACCAGTGGAATGCCATCGGGCACGATGGTGAGAATATATGGCGGGCAATGCAGATTAACGGTACTGCTGTGAACGTCTATGATGATGGAATCGCGGAAATACGTTGGCTGAGCGTCGACACTAAAAGCGGTGAGATTGACGGTGAAAGCGAACTCGACATTACAGTTATCCTTGACGCCTATCGCTTGATCGGCGGTCAATATGTCGGCGAACTGCATATTATGAGCAATGATCCGGACGATTCTGAAGTAGTCTTCGAAGTTACGATGACCGTGAATGACGCCCCGGATATCGAAGTGACATGGGACAATGACTATGGCTATCCCGATAACATCGACTGGAATCAAGCTGAAGAGATATACACCAATCAGTCCTACAATTTTACCTTCAGGATTACCAGTACCGGAGTAACTGACCTGCAAGTGGAGGGAATCGTAATAAACGACGATGCATTTTCTGCTAACGCCGACCAATTTGAGTTAGTGCCGGATGAATACCGTGATGTAATAATAACCTTTGAGCCGGATCAGGATGGAGACTATGACGTAACTCTGACCATCACCAGTACCTCCGAAGTCCACCCGGAAGTTGTTATTCCAATGCATGCAACGGTGCAAGACGCTCCCGAAATCAGAGTCATCCCAACTGATATAGAAACAACCTTAATGATAGGCGCAACCGAACAAAGAAACATCACTGTGGAAAATAACGGTGATGCGCTGCTTAGGTTTGACACGAATATTGAAATTACTAGTGAACCGGATCGTGATGGGATTGGTCGTAGATTGCGTGGAATAAGTGGCGCTCCACACCGCGATGACATCGGCGATGTGATTGCAACACTAAGCTGGGGAAGTGTCGGCGCTAATAACTATAAGGGCGGTATCGCCTATGACTGGGACAATGAATGGATGTGGCTTACAACATATACCAACAACCGGATCGGCGCGGTATCTTTTGATGATAACTATGAAAACATCAATGAAGAAATTTCCTGGAGTTCTCAGCGTCCAATGGGAGCAGCATGGATGGATGGTGTGCTCTATAATATAAATTTGACGGGAAACACAATAGATAGGTGGGACGCGGAAGGTAATAATTTAAATCCTCTTAACGTAGGCGGCATTAACTCTCCAACGGCACTCGCCAGTAGCCCGGAAGAGAACCTCCTGTTTGTTATGGAAAGCGCTGGTGATTTCAACATTCACGTTCTTGAAGTAAACGGTGATAATGTCAACGAAATCGGCACTATCGACTGGCGGCAGGGTGCGCTTGAGGGACAGGGCAGTCGCAGTATCAACTGGGTGAATAAGCACCCTGATGGTCAATTGTGGATCAATACACCAGGTCATGTCTGGCAATTGGCGATCGATCAGAATTGGGAGGTGACAGGTGTGGTGGAGGACTTCGATTGGGCTGGCAATCAGCAGTGGGATGGCATCGGTCATGACGGACACAATCTGTGGCTCGGCGGATATAACCAGGACGAATACCTGATCGTGGACGATAATGTCACCGAACTTTACTGGCTTATGTTAGAACCCACCGAAGGTGAAGTTCCCAGCGGGGATAACAACAGTATGGACTTGACGCTTACCTTCAATGCTGTCGATCTTATCGAAGGGCGTTACGAGGCAGAAATACATTTCCTTTCCAACGATCCGTTTAATCCGGACATTTTCGTAACGTTAGTTATGAACGTTGAAGAAACGCCGGATATCGAAGTCACCTGGGAACACTACGATGCTGACGAACCCGATCTGGTGGACTGGAATGATTACTTCCCTGAACTATTCACTGACGATGAATACCGAGCTCCGGTGACCATCAGAAACACCGGCGGAGCTATTCTCCAGATTAATGATATTACTGCAGACGAGGATGAATTCTCAGCGGAACCGACTCAATTCGACCTTGATCCCGACGAAGAAAGGGTAGTCGAATTCATCTTCACCGGACCGCAAGCGGACGTTTATGAAGCCTCGATGACTATTAGCTCCAACGATCCCGATGAAGACGAGGTTGTGCTACAACTTCACGCCCTTACTATCTCCCCTCCGGATATCACTGTTGATCCGGTTGAGATTACTACCACTGTTGAAAGAAACATTCAGGAAGACCATTCCATAAACATAGCCAACTCAGGTCAAACAGACCTGCGCTGGTGGAGCAGCATCGAGGTAATGAGCGTACCCGAAGCAGCGCCAAGAAGGGATGTACGTGGACAATCAGGTAGGTTGAACACTCCTGTCCGACATCCCCAATCCAGTAGGTTGGACACTCCTGTCCGACAATCCCAATCCAGTAGGTTGGACACTCCTGTCCGACACCCCCAATCCAGTAGGTTGGACACTCCTGTCCGACAATCAACGAGTCAGACAAGAGTGTCTGACCTACCCAGACGAGGGGGGAGAGACGATGCTGGCGATGAAATAACCCGCTTCACCTGGCAGCGTAGCGGCATCACTAACCACAAAGCAGGTATCGCCTGGGACGAGGACAACGAATGGATGTGGCTTACCGATTTCAATATCGACTACATCGGCGCTATTGATCCGGTGGACAACTATGATGAAGTTATTGCATGGCAGCCCGGTGGTCAGCATCCTATGGGCGCAGCCTGGCTTGATGGAACCATTTACATCGTCAATTGGGCGCAAGACTATCTTGGACGCTGGGACTCGGATGGAAACAACCTTGGGAACTTCGACACACCGTCACGCCCGGTGGCTGTATCAAGCAGCGGTGAGTATATACTTGTTATGACCGATGCCGATGATCGAGATATCAGCGTGCTGACTACCGACGGTGAACAAATTGGTCTAATCGAAGACTACCAGCAGTATATCGAGGGACAATCGGCGAGCCTCCAGTGGGTCAACCTCCATCCTGATGGTGAACTTTGGATTAACACACCTGGGCATATCTACCAGATTAACGTCAATGCAAATTGGGAAGCAACTGAACTCGTTCAGGACATCGAATGGGACGGCAATCAGGCTTGGGATGGTATTGGACACGATGGTGACAATCTGTGGATAGGCGGCTGGAATCAAGCGGATTATATTATTATGGATGATGGGGTTGAAGAGCTGCATTGGCTGACCATCGCTCCCGCTCGTGGCATTCTTGAACTGGACAACAATCAGGACGCTGCGCTGACACTCGACACCCAAGACCTCATCACCGGAACCTATGAAGCTGAACTGCATATCCTGTCAAACGATCCTGATAATTCCGATGTAGTTGTCAGTGTTACCTTGCTCGTGCCGGAACCTGATATAGCCGTTGAGCCCGACCCGCTCGAATTTGGGGGAGTCAATGTAGATGCAAGTTCCGAACTTCAGATGACGATTCACAACAACGGAAACGGAATCTTAACCGTATCCGATATTTCAGTCGAGGGCGATTACTTCACCGTTGAGTTTAACGAACAATTCACTATTGAACCTGATTCTCAGACAGACGTATCCGTTCAGTTTGTACCGGAAGAGGAGGGTGATTTCGCAGGTGTAGTAACGGTTACATCCGACGACCCGGACGATGGAACCGTAACCATTAACTTGACCGGAACAGGCGTATATGAAGGACATGCTCCGGTAGTCGACAGTCCTATCCCCAACGTTGACATCAACGAGGATTTCAATTCATTCACAGTTGCCGATCTCGATACCGTCTTCTCCGATCCCGATGAAGATGACTTGACCTACGGTGCGCAGAGCGACGATGAAAACCTCACCGTTGAGATAATCAACGAATCACAGCTTCTCATTGACAGCGCTCCCGACTGGCACGGAGATGCAGTTGTTACTGTAACTGCTGATGACGGACACGAAAACGTTCAGGACGATTTCATTGTAACGGTTAACCCTCTTAACGACTCACCGGAAGTCATAAGCGCGATACCTGACCTTACGGTTAACGAGGACACCGATCCCTGGATAGTCGCTGATCTGGACACGGTGTTTGATGACGTGGACGGTGACGATCTGGAATTCACTGTGCTAACTGATGACTTGACAGCAGATATTGATGATAATAATGTATTGACTCTTGATGCATCGGAAAACTATAACGGCGATGATATTCCTGTTGTAGTGCGAGCTAATGATGGTCAGGAAACAATAGAAGATAACTTCCTGGTAACGATCAATGCCGCAAATGATCCTCCCGAAGTAACGAATCCTATCGCTGAACAAACGTTTTTCGAGGATACCGGTCCTTGGAACATCGTTGACCTCGACGATGTATTCAACGATGTTGACGGAGACGCCCTAACCTTTAGCGCCGTAGCGGAAGATCCACTCGAAGCACAGATCAATGGTCGAAACGTTCTAACCATAACAGCGCCGGAGAATTTTAACAGCGCTAACCTCACCGTTACGGTCACGGCTCGTGATGAAGATGATTCAGTTGACGATGTGTTCCTAATGACCATTACACCGGTCAACGACCCGCCGGAATGGGTTGAGATACCTCAGGACGATATAGAAGCGGATGAAGACGACGAGGTCTGGTTTGAAGTTATCGGCTCAGACGTCGATGGAGACGATATAACCATAGCGTATACCAGCGCTGATCTCCCGGGAACCGTCGACTATGAATTCGACGATAACGATACCGGCACCTTCACCTGGCAGACAACTTACAATGATGCCGACAGCTATACAGCAACCTTTACCCTATCCGATGGCAATGATAATATAGTCACCGATGTCACCATCGTTATCAACGACGTCAACCGCGCACCCGTGTTGACAGAAATCGGCAATCTGGATATAGAGGAAGAGGAAGAATTCACGTTGCAACTTGAAGCAGCCGATCCTGATGGTGATGACCTCACTTTTGAAGCAGAGAATCTGCCCGAAGGCGCAACGTTAGATGGAAACCAGTTCAGTTGGACGCCGGATGCCGACCAGGCGGGTAATTACGAAGGTATCATCTTCCGTGTCCGGGACAATGGCAATCCAAGCTTGTCTAACGAGGAAACCATCACAATCACCGTCGGCGACGTCAATCATCTGCCGGTTCTGACCGCAATCGGCAATCTTGCAACAGATGAAATGACAGAGCTCACCTTCCTGCTCGAAGCTGCCGATCAAGACGGTGATAACCTATCCTTCGAAACCGAAAATCTACCAGAAGGCGCGACATTAGAGGGAGATCTCTTCAGTTGGACACCGAACTATGACCAGGCAGGTGTTTATAATGGGATCATCTTCCGTGTCCGGGACGATGGCGATCCGAGCCTGTCGAGTGAGGAAACGATCGCAATTACTGTCAATAACGTCAACCGCGCCCCGGTTCTGACCGCAATCGGCAATCTTGCGACAGATGAAATGACAGAGCTCACCTTCCTGCTTGAAGCTGCTGATCAAGACGGTGATAATCTATCCTATGAAGCAGAGAACCTGCCCGAAGGCGCAACTTTAGAGGGCAGTCTGTTCAGTTGGACGCCAGACTACGATCAGGCAGGCGTTTATAATGGTATAATCTTCCGTGTCCTGGATGATGGTGATCCGAACTTGTCGAGTGAGGAAACGATCGCAATTACTGTCAATAACGTCAACCGCGCACCGGTTCTGACCGCAATCGGCAACCTTGA
>JAVCDD010000209.1 GCA_030765125.1 Candidatus Hatepunaea meridiana | reverse complement strand
GTTGCTGATTACCGGATCAGAATCTGTCTCGATAATAGAGCTCCTCCTGAACCCGCTTCATTTCCTCTGATGATTACATTCTCAAGTACCGGATCACAATCACCTCTTAAATGCATTGCACCACCCATGTTATCAGAGGTATTATTGAATATCTCACAGTCGATAATTGACGGACTACCTCCACTCACACAAATAATACCACCTCCCCAATTATCACTATAATTATCAAATATTCTACAATCACTGATTACCGGAGCATGGGAGATAAACATTCCACCTCCATATTGCGCCCTGTTATCCCTTATTTCACAGTGATCGATTTGAAGAGAACCGGTACAAACTATACCACCTCCTGTCTGGTGATCTTCACCTCCTCCATTCTGAATAGTAAAACCGGTTAATCGAGCGTCATCTATTTCTCCATGTAAGTACACTACGGTTCCATTCTCATCACCGTCAATAACAGTATTCTCAATATGTTCTTCATCACCGGTTGTCAGAAAGAGACTTCCGATTATGATATTCTTACTATCAAGTTCGATATTCTCAACATATTCCCCCGGCTCAACCAGCACCGTATCACCATCGGAAGCCATGTCAATCGCGCCTTGAATAGTCTCATACTCATCCGGCACGTCAAGCACATAATCCTGTTCAACTGTGATGCTAACTTCCGCAACGTCAAACAACTGTTCGTTTGCGAAGAGGTTAAATGTAGCGGTGTATTCACCGGTGTCTGAATGATTTGTTTGCCATCTGAAGCTTCCGTTGCCTTCGCCGTTATCGTTGAACTCCACGTCATCGGGAAGTTCACCGGCATCGAACTCGATTATTAGGTCGTCCATGAAGTCTTGACCAGCGCCGGCTTGAACGGTGAACTCGATGAGGTTGCCCTCGTCGGCAGTTATAGGATCCGGTACGTCAACCCAACGCGGAGGCGGAGCCGGTTGATGAATCTCGATATGGGTTTCAGCCTCTGCTGTTAAACGACCATCGGAAACGGTGAACGTTACCGTATAGTCACCTGCATCTTCGAAAGTTGGCTCCCAGGTGAAAGAACCTCTTCCTTCATCATCATCAGAGAATTCCCACCCATCCGGGAGATCTTCCGATGCAGCGTCGAGTTCAAGATCATCACCGTCCGGATCGGAAGCGCGCACCGTGAATCGTAGTTCTTCACCTTCGGAGCATCCCGCCCATTCAGGAACCTCATCCCAGACCGGGCGGCGGTTGACGTTGACGACCTCGATGAATATATCTGCGTCAACAGGTGTATTGCCGTCCGATAACGTCAGGGTTACCGTATAGTCACCTGCATCGTCATTGTCGGTCTGCCAACTGAAAGAACCTGTTCCGTCCCCGTGATCGTTGAAGGAGGCTCCTTCGGGTAGATTATCTGCCTCAATGGTCAGATTATCGCTGTCGACGTCTTCACCAGCAACGTCGAACTCGATCAGGACACCCTCAATAACGCCGATGTCTTCAGGCAATTGCGTCCATACCGGCGAGTCGTCCACGTCGCCAACCCGGACGTTGAAGTCGTGCTCGGTGGTGAAATCGCGGCGGGGGAGTAATTGCATAGACGCAGCGAGATCGCAGAAGGGGTTGGATCTGTGATGGATGGGATAATAGTTATAGCGGATTGTACTGATAGCTTGGGCTCTGCTGTCAGAGGCGGCGCCCTGACAGCCCGCTGGGGACGTTGTCAATCCATCAACCTGCTTGTCTGTTGTTCTCCTCAGCAATCTGGTAGGATAGACACTCTTGTCTGTCGAACCCGGCGAGGTTAAGAGTTGACGGACAGGAATGTCTGTCTTACCCGAGTAGTGGAGTGTTTGACGGACAGGAGTGTCCGTCCTACTTTCAGTAGGATAGACACTCTTGTCTGTCAGGAGTTGTCTAAGCTGTTCATCACTTGGTAAATCATTTCCATCTGGAAATGCCTGCCTGACCGGTCCGAGACGCCTGCCCTCTTCATAGCCGTCATCCGCTGAAACCGTTACCACTGCATCGCCACTCCAATCTTGCTCTACGGACAACCATAATGATCCGTTACCGGTCACGATAACCGTCAGGTTGTCATCATCGCTCTCAGCCTGGAAAGTCAACTCATCGTCGTTTGGATCGAAGAATACTTCGTTTAGATCGGCAACAATGAATGGTTCAAAATCCTCGTCCAGAACCAGGTCATCTATCGGATTGCGTACCTCGGGTGGCTCCGGGTTGAATACGCCGGTTCCGGATAAGGGAACCTGTACCTCTTGATCTTCAGGATCATTGCAGCGGATGGTTAGACTTCCTTCATAGTTATCCTCCCCTTCAGGTGTGAAGGATACCGTAACTTCGCGACTCTGGTTGCCGGGGATGACCAAATCGTCTTCGAATTCGCAATCGAAAGCATCGTTGTCAATTGATATATCAGTTATTCTTAGAAAATTCTGACCTCCGTTGGAAATGTTTAATTCCAATTCAGAGGTATGATTTATCTCAACCTCAGCGAATTCCAATTCTTCCGGATCGACTGCAATATCAGGCAGTTGCGGATCGAGATCGTTCTCCCACCAGGTAATACAATTGCCTCCAACGCAGATAACATCGGTATCGCCGTCGAAGTCCATATCGATACCCTGAAGTCGTCGGGCGTTAGGGAAATCTTCGTCAACATTCCTCTCGATGAAGTGATGGTTGCCGAGGTTCTCCCACCAGTGAATATAACCAGAGTTGCGCGCGGTTGCCAGGATGTCTGTGTCGCCGTCGAAATCGAGGTCACGGGCGTAAATGCCCATTGCGCCATCGAAGTTTTCCCGCAAGAGGTGTTCCGTCCAGTCACCGTCTCCATCATTCTCCCACCAGGTAACCTGATCGGCAATTATAGCGGTTCCAAGTACGTCGATATCGTTATCGCTGTCCAGATCGGCGGCGTAGACGCCTTTGGCGCCATCGAAGTTATTGTCAATAATATGTTGTCCGAAGTTCATCTCACCATCATTTTCCCACCAAGCAACCTCATCATCCTGCCAGGAGACCGCCAGGAGATCAAGATCATCATCGTTATCGATATCTATAGCCATAACATCCTGACCGCGCTCGAATTCACTTTCAATGATATGTTCCGTAAAGTCCTGATCTCCATCGTTCTCCCACCAGCCGATGTCTCCACCGTCATAAGTGATACCGATGACGTCCAGATCACCGTCAAGGTCAAGATCCACCGCTGAAATTTTGAAAGGTCCTTCGAATTGATCGGTTATGGTATGCTTGGTGAAATCCTCGTCTCCATCGTTCTCCCACCAGGCAAGCTCGTTGTCTTCACGGGCGCAGCCAAGGATGTCCACGTCATCGTCGCCATCAAGGTCAATAGCAAAAACCGACGTTACACGATGGAAATCGCTGGTTACAGCGTGTCGCTGGTAGTTCTGATCACCATCATTTTCCCACCAGGATATTTCGTGCAGGGTCTCAGCAGCGCCGACTATATCAATATCACCGTCGCTGTCAATATCCGATGCATAAATTGCGCGAGCGCCGTTGAAATCATTTATAATATCGTGTCTTGTCCAGGTAACGTCTGTTTCCGGCAGGATACCTTCTCCAATTAAGTTCAGCTCAAACCGCCGGTTCTGCGGATCACTTGATAGAATTATGACAGCGCTCTCAAAATCCATTGCCGTATCCGGCGTGAAAAAGATGTTGACGTCGGCGTCTTCATTGGGTTGAATTGTAATAGGAAGCTCGATTTCCGCAACACTGAAAGCTTCATCAGAGGGAATAAATCCCTGAATCGTCAGTTCTACTTCACCCTGATTTGTTATGGAAAAACTTCGCTCAACGGTATCAAATATGTCAATCTGCCCGAAATCGACCGGATCAGGTGTTGCGGAAATGACAGGCATTGGTGGGTCGAGGGTGTTTTCCCACCAGGCAACCTCATCATCATAGTTAGCCGCTGCAAGAATGTCCAGATCAAGGTCATTGTCCATATCAAAGGCTGCTACTGCGATGGCGCCGTCGAAATCTTCGGTCAGAGAATACCTGGTAAACTCTCCCTCACCGTTATTAACCCACCAGGAAACATCATCATCCGTCAGTGCAGCAGCGATTATATCCATATCCCCGTCAAAATCGAGGTCGGCGGCAATTACCGATCTGGGTGAATCGTAATCCTCTTCGATAATATGCTTGGCAAAGTCTTCTTCACCGTTATTCTCATACCAGACAATCAAATCGGAAATCTCAGCCGCTGCGACAATGTCCATATCACCGTCATCGTCAAGGTCCGATGGATATGCGGCAATCGCTCCATCCAATCCCTCATCAATGTGATGAATAGCAAACTCCTGATCACCATCGTTTTCCCACCAACTGATACAATCGTCTAACTTGGCAGTGCCCATTATATCAAGGTCACCGTCATCGTCAAGATCAACGGCATGGACGCAACGGGCATAGTTATATCCTTGCACGATAGTATGCTCGCTGAAGTTCTGTTCGCCGTCGTTTTCCCACCAACAAATTTCATCACTGCCACTGGCAGCGCCCAGTACGTCTATATCCCCGTCCTCATCCAGGTCAATGGCTCTGACCTGACGAACGCCGTCGAAGTTATTTGCGATCCCGCGTTTCGTAAAATCCTGATCTCCATCGTTTTCATACCATGCTATTTCATCCTCTAAGAATGATCCTGCCAGAACGTCAATATCACCATCACTATCCAGATCAATTGTAAACAGGGTGCGAACATCGTTAAAGTTGTTATCAATAACGTGTTCCTGGTAGTTCTGCTCACCATCGTTCTCCCACCAGGAAACGTCGTCATCAGTGGAAGCTACGCCTACTACGTCAATATCACCATCATCATCCAGGTCAGCGGCAGCAACTTCATAAGCGCCATCAAAATCAATTCCAACAATGTGCTTGATGAATGCCATACCTGGTACGCCTTCACCGGTTAGCTCGACTATTACTTGTTCTTCATCCGGATCGTTAGTAGAGATAAGAACATCCCCGTTCGCTTCGCCAATCTCATCCGGGTCAAAACTTACCATCATATCATGCGATTCGTCGGGCTGGATTGTCAGTACTTCCTCGAAATTGATGCCGAAACAATCACCCTCAACGGTAATATCAAGTACGATCAGGTTTGCATCGCCTTGATTGCTGATGTTAACGGTAAGTTCCCTGGATTGGAGTGTGCCGACTATACCGAAATCAACTGCTTCAGGGTCTATTACTATGTCCGGGATTGGTGGGTTCAGGTTGTTTTCCCACCAGGTGATCTCATCGGCGCCGGAGGCTGCGCCCAATATATCAATATCACGATCCTTATCCAGATCAGCCGCATAAACAAAAAAGGCGCTGTCATATTCATCAGTTATAATGTGCCTTGTGAAATTCTCCTCGCCGTCATTTTCACACCAGGAAACGTCATTATCAAACGCAGCCATGCTGATAATATCGAGGTCTCCATCTAAATCAAAGTCCGCAGTAAATGCTCCACGTGCGCCTCGATAATTAGCAATAATGATTTGTTTATTAAAATTTTCCTCACCATCATTCTCATACCAAACAAGATTGTGGGATTGTCTCCCTGTAGCAATGATGTCTAAATCACCATCCTCGTCTAAATCAACCGGATGAGCGTGAGTTGCTTCTTCGAGATGTTCATCAATATTGTGCTGTGTGAAGTCCTCATCGCCATCATTTTCCCACCAGGTAACCATATTACCGTTAAAGGCTGTGCCCAGGACATCCAGGTCGCCATCATCGTCAAGATCAACTGCGCATACGTAGTAGGGGTGATTGTAATCTTCAACGATAGTATGTTCTCTAAACTCTTCCTCACCATCGTTTTCCCACCAGCTTATTTTATTACTAACCGAACCTGTTGCTAATATGTCAATATCTCCATCATCGTCAAGGTCAGCGGCGGTTACCCATTGTGGGCCCTCGAAGTCGTTAGATATAACATTGGAAGCAAACTCCTGATTACCGTTATTCTCCAGCCAGATAACAGTTCGCGGTCGTGATTGGGCAAGGATGTCTATATCTCCATCGTCATCGAGGTCGACTGTGAAATGATAACGATTACCGGAAAGATTATCGGTTATAGTGTGCTTTTCAAAGTTCTGCTCGCCATCGTTCTCCCACCAGGCAGCCTCATTATCGAGATAAGCTGTTCCAACGATGTCAAGGTCACCATCACAGTCCATATCCACGGCGGTTGCGCAATTAGCGCCGTCAAATTCATTATCAATCGTATGCTCTGTGAACTCCAGATCCCCCAAACCTTCACCTGTCAGAACCACCCGCGCTTCACTCCAGCCCGGATCGTTGGAAGAGATTAATACGAACCCTCGAATTACACCGGATGCTTCCGGAGCGAATCGCACCGTTATCTCACGTTCCTGACCGTTTTCGAGGCTGAATTCGCCTCCGAAGTCGACGTCGAAATAATCACCTGAGACGGTAATGTTTGACACAACAAGTTCCGCTTCACCTTCATTGCCGATGGTGAAGCTTTGCTCGATCTCCTCTTCGACCTCGACACGTCCGAAATCAATCCTCACCGGATCAACGGTAATCTGGGGAATCGGCGGGTCGAGTTGGTTCTCCCACCAGGTGATCTCGTCAACGTGGTGAGCGCCGCTTAGAACGTCCATATCACCGTCACTGTCTACATCAATGGCGTTCATAGCAATGGAGCCATCGTAATTGCGAGATATGTGATGCCTGATAAAACGATTCTCGCCGTGGTTCTCCCACCAGGTTATATCATTGGACAGGGCTGCACCGTAAATATCAAGATCACCGTCGCCGTCTATATCAGCGGCGTTCACACTACGGGCGTACATAAAGCGGTCGTCAACGATATGTTTTGTGAATTCCTCATTTCCATCATTCTCGTACAGGACAATCTGGTTTGCGTACTGAGCTGCACCCAGTACGTCCATATCACCGTCGTCATCAATGTCAATGGGCCAAACGGAGATTGCTCCGTCAAAGTTCATATCAATGCTATGTGATCTGAAGCTTTCTTCACCATCATTCTCCCACCATCTGATCTGATTATCTATACTTGCAGCGCCTAACACATCCATATCCCCGTCACCGTCCAGATCAGCGGCGGCTATGCTGCGCGCGCCATCGAAATTTGAGTTAAGATTGTGTACCGTGAAATCTTCATTGCCGTCATTTTCCCACCAGGTTATTCTATCAGCGTTACTTGCCGCGCCGAGAATGTCCATATCACCATCTCCGTCAATATCTGATGCAGATACCCAGCAGGCGCCGTCGAAATTATCAGTAATAAGGTGAGATGCAAACCCGCCTTCACCATCGCTTTCCCACCAGGTAATGTTGTCCGATTGGCTGGCGCCTGCGAGCACGTCAACGTTGCCATCACTGTTAAGGTCAACCATAAACAGAGTTAAAGCTCCGTTATATTCAGCTTCAATGATGTGCTTTTCGAAGTTTTCATCTCCATCGTTCTCCCACCAGGCAACCTCGTCCGCGCCGGAAGCTGCGCTGAAGACGTCTATATCTCCATCGTTGTCCAGGTCTGCGCCGGCGATTGCGCGCGGAGCGTCGAAAGCATCATCTATGACGTGCTCGGTGAATTCCAATCCGACTACGCCCAAGCCGTGCAGTTCGACTACAGCTCTAACCTCGTCGGGATCATTTGTAATGAGTATCATCTGAACGTCATACTCACCCTCTTCCTCCGGATGGAATGTGATTATTAATTCGTAAGTATCATCCGGCTGAAGCGAAATCGCTTCCTCAAAATCAACTGTAAAGACATCATCTGCTATAGTAATATTTGAAATGATGAGAACCGCTTCACCTTGATTGCTGATAGTGATAGTATCTCTGGTGGTTTCGCCCAGGTCCCATTCATGGAAATCGAGGGATTCGGGATCGAAAGCTATATCAGGTACTGGTGGATTTACATCATTTTCCCACCAGGTGACATCATCCGCAACTTCAGCAGTTCCAAGCACATCAATATCACCATCATGATCCATATCTGTGCCAATAACAATGCGAGCGCCATCGAAGCTGTCTGATATGTTGTGTTCAATGAAGTTTTCCTCACCATCATTCTGCCACCAGACAATTACATCGTCCTGGTATGATGCGCCCAATACATCAATGCTGCCATCGCAATCAATATCAGCAGGATAAGCATATGAGGCACGAATATCACTGCCGACTATATGTTTTGTGAAGTTCTGTTCACCGTCGTTTTCCCACCAGGCAACCTCCCGTTCGGTGCTTCCGGCAGCAAGAACGTCCATATCTGAATCACCGTCAAAATCAATCGCATATACCGACCGGGTGTTACGAAATTCATTGTCAACAGTATGCCGGGAGAAGTTTTCGCGCCCATCATTTTCCCACCAGGTAATTGCATCTTCATTCACATTTGAGCCCGATAGTATATCGATATTACCATCATTATTAATATCAGCAGCGAAGACGGATGTCGTTCCCTGATTATTCTCATAGATGCCGTGTCTTGTCATATTCTGGTCGCCGTCGTTTTCCCACCAGGAAATACCCTCATTGAAGGAGCCTGCAACTATATCAATATATCCGTCTGAATCAATATCTATGGCATAGATAGAGTTAGGATTATCAAAATCATCCTCGATACTGTGTTCCTCAAAATCGTTATCACCAAGGTTCTCCCACCAGGCAATACGATCCGATTCTGCAGCGACAGCCAACACGTCGTTATCACCATCACTATCGAAGTCGATGACAAAAATTGCTTTTACTTCACGAAATTCATTTGTAAGCGTATGTTTTTCAAAATTGTATTCCCCGTCATTTTCCCACCAGGCTACCTCATTGTTATGTCTCGCGCTGCCAATAACATCAATATCCCCATCGTTGTCCATATCAGCAGACTTGACGCCATAAGCTCCATCAAAATCCCCATCAATCAAATGTTCTGTAAACTCAACCACTACCAAACCAATACCCGTTAGCGACACCTCTGTTCTTCTCGCATCCGGATCATTGGAATTTATGGTGATAATCCCGTTTAATTCACCTGATTCTTCAGGAGCAAAATTCACCGTAACATCCCGCGACCTGCCTGAAGCGAGGCTGAACTCATCCTCGAAGTCAACCTCATAGTAATTACCTGCAGTGGATATATCAGAAACGATAAGATTGCCCTCACCTTCATTTCTGATAGTGAAAGTCATTTCGCCGGAATTCCCTAACTGAACCTGCTCGAAATCGAGTTCCAAAGGATCGACTACTATATCTGCTATCGGTGGATCGAGACTGTTTTCCCACCAGGTGATTTCATCATCGCGGTATGACACGCCCAGGACGTCAAAATCAGCGTCGCAGTCAAGATCAACAGCGGTTACCATAATTGCCCAATCGTATTCTTCGGAAATGACAAACTTTTCAAATCTCTGATCTCCGTCGTTTTCATACCAGGCAACCTGATCTGCGTTGCGAGCTGAAGCCACAACGTCCAGATCGCCGTCAAGATCAAAATCCGCTGCAGAAACCGATCCGGCGCCGTCGAATTCGTTATCTATATAGTACTTGCGAAAATTTTCTTCCCCGTTGTTCTCATACCAGACAACGTCATTATTTGTGATCGACACTGCAACAACATCCAGGTCATCGTCATTATCTATGTCTATAATTACAGCGGACATTGCTCCGGGGAGGTTGCTGTCTATATCGTGCCGTTCAAATTCTTCTTCACCATCATTTTCCCACCAGGTTACTTCATTTTCCCGGTAACCTGTAGAGATTATATCCATATCGTCGTCTTCGTCCAGATCAGCGGCGCAAACGAATTGCGGAGAATCGTAATTTTGTGCTATTGTATTCCCGGTAAATTCCTGCTGCCCGTTATTTTCCAGCCAGTATAATCTGTCGTCATTGGAATCAGCAACCAGTATATCAACGTCATTATCATCGTCCAGATCAAGTGCATGAATCCAGCGAGCGCGTACTAAATCACTTGCAATTTCATGCTCGGTAAATTCCTCGTCGCCGTCGTTCTCATACCATTTTACATAGTTGTTTGCACCGGCAATAACATCAGTATCCCCATCGTTATCAAGATCAACGGCAAAGAGTGTTTCAGCGTTATCCAGATCATTATCAATGATATGTTTCTCGAAATCTTCATCACCATCATTTTCCCACCATGCAACCTCGTCATCGGATCGCGACGCGCCTATAACGTCGAGGTCGTTGTCGCCATCAAGGTCAACGGCTATGGCTGCGGAAGCGCGGTCGAAATCATCGTCAATGGTATGCTCAGTGAATTCAATTTCCTCATCTCGCATTCCAATTCCTGAATGCTCAACCTCCACTTCCCTTGCATCCGGATCGTCCGAAAATACGGTAATAATTCCTTCAAACTCACCCTCTTCTTCCGGTGCAAAGTTTACTTCAATATCAGTATTCCGATCCGGTTCGAGTGAGAATTCACCATCGAATTGAACACTGAAGTATTCACCATCTATGGAAATATCTGTTATGGTCAGGTCTTCGTCGCCGTTGTTGAGGATGTTGAAGGTTCGTTCTGCCGATTCGTCGACATTTACCTCCTCGAAATCGAGGGAGCCGGGGTCGATTACGATATTGGGGATGGGTGGGTCGAGGTTGTTCTCATACCAAATTATGTTATCACCTCCAACACGAACTGCTGCTATTATATCCATGTCGCCATCACTATCAATATCAAAGGGTATTGCTGTCCAAAAGGCAATACCATCGAAATCACCTTCTATCGAATGTCTCGAAAAACGCTGATCACCTTGATTCTCATACCAGTATATATCACGATTTTCACCGGAACATGAGCATATTGCATCTAAATCACCATCAATATCGATATCAGTGAAATACACCTCATGGGCAAATGGTATATCATCGTCAATAGTATGTCTTTCGAAATTCACATTTCCGTCGTTCTCATACCAGACAATCACACCTGAACTCTTTACAGTAATATCAAGATCGCCGTCTTGATCAATATCAACAGGGTTAATATATGAAGGATTGCGAAATTCCTCATCAATATGATGTAAAGTAAAGTTCGTATCTCCATCATTTTCCCACCAACTAACCTTGTCTTCAACATAAGAAACACCAAGCACATCTACATCACCATCATCATCTAAATCGCCAAGACTTACATGGTAGCAATAATCATAGTTATTAACTATAATATGTTCAGTGAAATTCTCACCACCGTCGTTTTCAAACCAACTTATTTTATCATTGTATCTATCAGCACCTAATATATCAATATCACCATCACCATCTATTTCTCCAGCGCACACATGCCAGGCATCAATGTCATCAGCTAATGTATGTCGATCAAAACTTGCTTCCCCATCATTTTCCCACAGTCTGATCTCGTTGCCTCCAGTAGATCCACCAAGAATATCAATATCTCCATCTTCGTCTAAATCAATAACAAATAAGGCTCTTGTTCTAAAATCCTCATCTATATTATGTTTTGTGAAATTCTGATCGCCATCATTTTCCCACCAGGATACCTCTCGTGAAATAATACCTGATCCGATGATATCGAAACTACCGTCCGCATCAAGGTCCGCAATAGTTATATCCTTAACCCCTTCGTATTCGTCATCGATAATGTGCATTGTAAACTCAATTTCCGTTCCAACACCTATCCCAGTAAGCCCAACTTCCACTTCACGATTATCCGGATCATTGGAAAATATGGTGACGAACCCTTCAAACTCACCCCCTTCTTCCGGTGCAAAGGTTATTTCAATATCAATATTACTATCCGGTTCGAGTGAAAATTCACCGTCGAATTGAACGCTGAAGTATTCACCCTCTACGGAAATGTCGGTTACGGTCAGGTCTTCGTCGCCGTTGTTGAGGATATTGAAGGTTCGTTCTGCCGATTCGTCGACATTTACCTCCTCGAAATCGAGGGAGCCGGGGTCGATTACGATATTGGGGATGGGCGGGTTGATGTCGTTTTCCCACCAGACGATACCGGAAGCCGGACGATCAACTACAATATCCATATCTCCATCGCAATCCAGATCGATGGCGTTAATCAAAGTCACAGGATTGTCTTCAGGATCGATATGGTGGTCTCTGAAATTCATTTCGCCGCTATTTACCCAGACTGTAAGGCTCCTGTCCTGCTCGTCTTCATATCCTGAAATGACGTCCATATCGCCATCCGTGTCAATATCGATTGCGATTACAATTTTCACCTGAGTATCACTTCCATCGATGACGTGTCGTTCGAAATCCATCTCACCGTCGTTTTCCCACCATGCTAACCCACCTGCACCGTCAGATCCGCCCACAAAATCCAGATCGCCGTCATCATCCATGTCTGTAACTTGGATGTAAACCGGTGTATCAAAAACTTCGTCGATAGAACAGTACTCAAAGTCCTCTTCACCATCGTTCTCCAGCCAGAAAATGGTATTATCCTCCAGGCATCCAGCGACGTCGATGTCACCGTCGTCGTCGAAATCAACCGGAGTGATCCAGGTGAGATTCTCATTGTCGTAAATCCGATGCGCTTCAAATTGCATTTCACCATTGTTCTCCCACCAGTTTATATTCTGACTGCCATCCCAGGTAATGACGTCTAAATCATCGTCACCGTCAATATTGACAATTTCCCCAATGACAGCATAATTTTCACCACCAATACGATGACCAAAAGCAGGCTCTGAGAAATCCTGCTCACCGTTATTTTCGAGCCAGACAATACTTGGGTGAAAAATGCAGGCAAGGACATCAAAGTCACCATCAATATCTATGTCTCCAACATCGAGCAGACTGTTTGGTCCGAAATGCCAATCGTTCACATAGATCAACCTCTCCTCAAATTCCTGATTACCGTCATTATTCCACCAGACAATTTTACCCTCACGATTTGAAGCGCTAACGACGTCGATATCATGGTCGCGGTCAAGATCGATTGAGATTAACGCATTCGCATCTCTGAACTCATCCTCGATAATATGTTCAGTCCATGCGATCTCACTTCCCGAACCCAACAGCGGTATCACTATCACAGGCTCGTTCGGATCGTCGGATCTGATGGTCATCAGGGCTTCATATATGATATCTTCGTCCGGAGCGAAGGTGACCGGTATTTCATGCTCCTCGTCCGGTTCGACAGGGAAAGCATCGTCGAAATCGACGCCGAAGCATTCACCTTCGATGCTGATATCGGAGACTGTCAGATCGCCTGAGCCGAGGTTGGCGAGGGTGATTGTCGCTTCACCGACCTGCCTGATCGAAACAACTCCGAAGTCGATCCGTCGTGTCGCAACGTCAGCAATCGGTGAGGGATGGACGTAATATGACACATCCAGTATGCGCAAACCACTGTCACGACCGTCAGCGATATATGCGTAGTCACCGACGACCTCGACATCGCCAGCGTATCGTGGAGTATCGTAAGAGTCAACTATTTCAGGATTTTCCGGATCTGATATATCTATCACCTGGAGTCCGGCGCTGTGATCCGCAATGAAGCAATAGTTCATGACAACGGTTAGACCAATAGCCTGTTGAGTGTCACAATGTCCGATTAATTCAGGCTCGTCAGGGCTGGATACGTCAAATATCAGGAGACCATTATTACTATCTGCAAGATAGAGATAGCCATTGGCGAACGCGCAATCAGAAGCGTAATCACCTGTCTCGTGAGAACCGATCTCTTGAGGATTTTCAGGATCTGCAATGTCGATAATAAATAATCCATCGCGATAATCTGCTATATAGGCGATATTTCCCACAACGGTTAATCCACGCGGTTCACCAGGTGTTTCGCACTCTCCAACAGCAACTGGATTTTCAGGATTTGAAATATCGAATATCATGAGACCTCTATCGCGGCAGACAATATAAGCGTAGTTTCCAATGATTTGAATATCAGTAGCATAGCGTGGCACACGGGAATATCCAGTTTCAACCGGATGTTGCCTGTCGGAGATATCAATTACTCTAAGACCTTCACTCCATGTCACAACGCAGGCAATATTTCCTGCCACGTCAACGTTTTTAACATTGCTGGGTGAATCGAACCATCCTATGCTGTCCGGATTTTCAGGGTCGGTAATGTCGATTATTAGAAGATCATCATTAGCTATATAAGCATAATCCCCGCGAACCGTTACTCTGTTAGCAGAACCTGCCGTCACGTAGTAGCCAACTTCAAATATGTGTGATCCCGTCCCAATCCCTGCCAGTTCAATCACAACCTCCCGGTCTCGAGGATCATTAGAGGTTATTGTCACGATTCCTTCAAACTCACCCCCTTCTTCCGGCGCAAAGGTTACTTCAATATCAATATCTCTATCCGGTTCGAGTGAGAATTCACCGTCGAATTGAACGCTGAAGTATTCACCTTCTATGGAAATGTCTGTTATGGTCAGGTCTTCGTCGCCGTTGTTGAGGATGTTGAAGGTGAGTTCGGCGGATTCGTCGACATTTACCTCCTCGAAATCGAGGGAGCCGGGATTGATTACGATATTGGGGATGGGTGGGTTGAGGTTGTTTTCCCACCAGGCAACGGTTCTGTCCATATAAGACGTCGCCAGAACATCCTGATCACCATCAAGGTCGAGGTCACAGGCTATAATCGTATATGCGTATTCAAAATCGTCATTAAGTATATACTGCGTGAAGTTTTCCTCACCATCATTCTCCCACCAGGCAACCATATTGTCTCTATTAGCAGTTGCCAGAACGTCAATAGCGCCATCACCATTCAAGTCGGCTGCATAAACACAACTCGCCCCACTGAAGTCTTCAGCGATGATATGCATACTGAAATCCATCTCTCCATCATTTTCGTACCATACAACCAAATCATCACTCCTCGAGACCGCAAGGACATCCTGATCACCATCATCATCTAAGTCAACGGAATGTATGTAATGGGCAAAGCGCAGATTATCATCCAGAATGTGCTCTGAGAACTCCTGGTCGCCATCGTTTTCAAACCAGACAACTTTATGATTTCCCGAAACGAGTATATCCCAATCACCATCACCGTCCAGATCATCTGCTTTCACAATCGGGGCAGTAGTGTAATCTTCGGCGATGATATGCGCTTCAAAATCGCCCTCACCATCGTTCTCCAGCCAGATAACCCTGCCATCAGAATGAGCTGTGCATAGTAAATCCTGATCGCCGTCTTCATTAATGTCCACCGCAAATATCGAATTCATTCCCCGACAATTGGATAGTATCCGGTTGTCTCTGAAATTCATGTTACCATCGTTTTCCAGCCAGCGTATATCATGATTGTAATAGTTGCCAACCATAACATCATTATCGCCATCGTTATCAAAATCAGCAGCCGTTACATTCCTTGAGCCATTTACATTTTGGATATTCCTTCTTGAGAAATGCTGATTGCCGTTATTAGTCCACAATCGTACACCACCCCGATTAGAACCACCAACGATATCTATGTCGCCGTCAAAGTCGAAATCGATTGGAAAGACCTCCGTTGCCATACTAAAATCGTCGTCAATGATATGTTCCGTAAACTCAATCTCATCATCCCTAACACCAACCCCCGAAAGCGGTATCACCATCACAGGCTCATTCGGATCGTCAGAGGTGATCGTAATGAGGGCTTCATATTCAATTTCTTCGTCCGGTTCAAAGGTGACTGATATTTCGTACTCTTCGTCCGGCTCAACGGTGAAAGCCTCATCGAAATCAACGCTGAAGTCTTCGCCTTCGATGCTGATGTCGGTTACCTCAAGATCCCCTGAACCGAAGTTGGTGAGGGTTATCGTACTTTCTTCGGACTGCGCGGTCGAAACGTCACCGAAGTCGAGCCTGCGCGGTGAAGCGTCGGCAATCGGCGACGGATGGACGTAATGCGCCACGTTCAGGATGCGCAGACTGCTATGGTCAGCTATGTATGCGTAATCTCCAATGATGACGATACCGAAAGCCGAACCAGGTGTATCGTGGGAATCTACAATCTCCGGGTTTTCCGGATCGGAAATATCTATTACCTGAAGACCACTGTTGCTATCTGTGACGAAACAATAATCCCTGACGATTGCCATGTAACGGGCATAACCCGGTGTGTCGCAGTGTCCGACAATCTCTGGATCTTCCGGGTCTGAAACGTCGAATATCAGAAGACCGTTCCCCCCGTCCGTCAGGTAAAGGTAACCATAGCGGAACAAGGTATTCCACACATTTCCTGGCGTGTCATAGGAGCCCACCTCATCGGGATGTTCCGGGTCGGAGATGTCGATGATGCAAAAACCATCGTTATAGTCTGCTACGTAAGCATAATCTCCATTGACGGTTATGCCGAGTGCATTAGGTGTATCGCAAGTTCCCACGACTTCAGGGTTCTCCGGGTCGGAGATATCAACCACAGAAAGACCTTCACGGTTATTCGCGACGTAGGCGTAATTCCCGACTAAATGGATGTTGTAAGCCTGCTCTGGTTCATCTGTAAATCCTATTTCATCGGGATGCTGCCTGTCGGACACATCAAACACCCGAAAACCGCTACCATCATCCGTTATGTAAACTAGCTCTCCGATTATGACTATGTCCATTACACAACCAGGCGTGTCGTAACCGCCTGTACGGTCAGGGTTTTCATGGTCGGAAACGTCGATTATCTGGAAACCATCGCGATAGTTGGCTACGTAAGCGTAATTCATGGAAACCGCCACATCATAAGCACTTCCCTGCGTGTTATAGAAGCCGACTTCAAAGATGTGCGATCCTGTTCCGATCCCTGTCAGTTCAACCTCAACTTCCTCATCATCCGGATCATTGCAGAAGATCGTCAGGGTTTCCTCGAAATCTCCTCTCTCTTCAGGAGCGAAACTGACGGTTATCTCCCTCTCCTCATCCGGCGCGACCACCAGGTTACCGTTGAAGTCAACCATATACATAACGTCGAAGTAATCACCTGTCACCCTGATTGCAGAGACCACCAGGTCAGCCTCGCCTTCATTAGAGATTGTCAGTGTGAGGGATCTATCCTCATTTACCTCAGTATCTTCAAATTCTATTGCTTCAGGCTGGATGGATATTTCGGGGATGGTTGGGTTGAGGTCGTTTTCCCACCAGGTGAGATTGGCATCTGCTACTGAAGCGCAAACGAAATCGAAATCTCCATCCTGGTCAATATCCTCAACAAAAACCCCAGAATTAAGGTTGGAAACATCGGACAAATAATGATCTGAGAAATTAGCCTCACCATCGTTCTCCAACCACAAAAGAGAACCCCAACCAGATGTAACCGCGTCCAGATCCCCGTCTAAATCAAAATCTGATCCAAAAATGTCAAAAGACACCCTATTTCTCCTTTCAAATAAGTCATGTCTGGAGAATTCAAAATCACCTTCATTCTCAAGCCAACATACGCGATTTGCATAAACTGCTACCAGAAAGTCCATGTCCTCATCGACATCAATATCTGACGCAAATACTCCATAGGTATCCGACATCTGGTCTTCGATGTGATATCTTTCAAAATTTCCTTCACCATCGTTAATCCAGAGGGATGTCCCGTAACCACCGGTTACAATATCGATGTCGCCGTCGTCTTCAAAATCGACTGTGATTATATTGAAGACATGATTATCATCCCAGCCATCTGCCTGCCGTTTTTCGAAGTTCTGGTCACCATCGTTCTCATACCATGCCAGACCGTCATTACTTCCCCCTCCCAGAATATCAATATCACCATCCAAATCTAAATCAACTGCATAAGCAACACGGGCGCGATCAAGATTATCGTCTATAACATGTGGCTCGAATTCCTGATCTTCACCATTTTCCAGCCAATAGATTCTATTATCCTGATTATGTGCTCCAAGCACGTCCTGATCTCCATCTCCGTCCACATCCATTACATTAATTCTACAGCGTGGACCAAACCCGCCATAAATCTGATGTTCTTCGAAATTCATATCACCGTCATTCTCCCACCAGGATACCCCTCCGGATGTGCCTGAAACAACATCCCAATCACCGTCATTATCCATATCAGCAACAAACACATCTCCGTAACTACCATCACTGTCGTCAATAACATGCTCCGTAAACTCAATCTCAAGCACCCCTATTCCGGTGAGTTCAACTTCCACTTCACGATTATCCGGATCGTTAGAAGTAACAGTCACCACCCCTGCAAACTCACCCTCTTCTTCAGGCGCAAAGGTTACTTCAATATCAATATCTCTATCAGGTTCGAGTGAGAATTCACCGTCGAATTGAACGCTGAAGTATTCGCCTTCTATGGAAATGTCCGTTATGTTCAGGTCTTCGTCGCCGTTGTTGAGGATGTTGAAGGTGAGTTCAGCGGATTCGTCGACGTTTACCTCCTCGAAATCGAGGGAGCCGGGGTTGATTACGATATCAGGAATCTGTGGATCAAGGTCATTCTCCCACCAGGCGATCGTGTTATCAATAGCTGCTGCTCCCAGGACGTCAATATCTCCGTCAGAATCTATATCCGAAGCGTACGCGTCTCTGAAACGATCAAAGTTATCTGAAATAATATGAGCTTCAAAATTCTCATCACCGTCATTCTCCCACCAGGTTACCTCATGATCACTGTCTGCTGCTCCTAGTAAATCAATGTCACCGTCAGCGTCAAAATCTGCGTAATGAACCGATACCGCGCCTTCAAAATCATCAGCAATATTATGAGCTTCGAAATTCTCATCGCCGTCATTCTCCCACCAGGTAATTTCTTCATCATCAAATGCAGCTCCAATTATATCGATATCACCGTCAGCATCTAAATCTACGGCATAAACGTCAATGGCTCCATCAAAATCGTCTGCAATATCATGCCTTGTAAAGTCCTGATCACCATCATTTTCCCACCAGGTAACGCAGTCTGCGAAATAAGCTACACTTACAATATCCATGTCTCCGTCCAGGTCAAGATCAACTGGACAGGCACAATCTGCACCGTCGTAATTATCTGTTATGACATGTTCTTCGAAGTTTTGTTCACCATCGTTCTCCCACCAGATGATCTCATCATCTCTATTTGCAGTTCCCAATATATCAATATCTCCATCGTCATCTATGTCCGCTGTGGAGACAGACGTTGGAAAAGCAATTTCATCACAGATGACGTGCTCTGTGAAATCCTCATCACCATCATTCTCCCACCACCTTACTTCACTGCTATTTAGAGAAGTTCCAAGTATATCATTATCACCATCACCATCCACATCCGCAGCATAAACACAGTAAGTATTAAATTCATCAGAAATCGTGTGCTTCTCGAAATCCTCATTTCCATCATTTTCCCACCATGCAATTTCATTTCCATCCATTGCACCTCCCAAAACATCAATATCTCCATCACCATCCATATCAATTGAAAAAACTGACTCCGGCACAACGAACTCACCATCTATCACATGTTCCGTCCATTCAATCTCATCATCCCTTCTACCAACCCCCGACAGCGGTATCACCATCACAGGTTCGTTCGGATCGTCAGAGGAGATCGTCAGGAGGGCTTCATATTCGGCTTCTTCGTCCGGTTCAAAGGTGACTGATATTTCGTACTCTTCGTCCGGCTCAACGGTGAAAGCCTCATCGAAGTCAATGCTGAAATTGTCGCCTTCGATGCTGACGTCGGATACTTCCAGATCGCCTGAACCGAAGTTGGTGAGGGTAATCGTACTCTCTTCGGACTGCGTGGTTGAAACCTCGCCGCAGTCCAGTCTGCGCGGCGAGGCATCGGCAATCGGCGACGGATGGACGTAATCCGCCACGTTCAGAATGCGCAGACCACCACCATCACCACTGTCAGCGATATATGCATAATCACCAACGACTGCAACACCAATAGCATTACCCGGCGTATCATAAGCATCAACGATCTCGGGATTTTCCGGATCCGATATATCTATTACTTGAAGACCTGAACTTTGATCCGCCACGAAACAATAATCACGAACGATTGCCAGATCCTGGGCACTCTCCGGTGTGTTACAGCGTCCGAAAATCTCCGGTTCTTCCGGGTCGGAAACATCGAATACCAACAGACCACTCCTACTATCAACTAAAAAGAGGTAGCCAGAACGGTACAGGGTTTGATAAGCTGAACCGGGAGTGTCGATGGAACCCACCTCCTCGGGATGTTCCGGATCAGAAACATCGATGATGCTCAATCCGTCTCCAAAATCAGCAATGTAAGCATAATCACCGCTAACGGTTATGCCAACTGCATAACTCGGAGAATCACAGGTTCCCACTACTTCCGGATTCTCCGGATCTGAGATATCGATAATAAACAAACCTTCCCTTCGAGCCGCTATGTAGGCGTAATTACCAACCACATCGACACTGCCGGCACTCCCTATTTCTGCAAAATATCCTATTTCATCAGGATTCTGTCTGTCGGATATATCTATCACCTGGAAGCCATCACTTTCTGCTACGTATGCGAGTTCTCCTGTTATATCAATATCCCATGCTGAACCAGGTGTATCATAGACTCCAGTACGTTCGGGGTTTTCCGGATCAGAGACATCTATTATCTGTAGTCCCCCACTACGATCAGCTATATACGCATAACTCCTTGAAACCACCACATCACTAGCAAATCCTGGTGTTTCGTAGTATCCGACTTCAAATATCTGTGATCCTGCCCCAATCCCTGTCAGTTCCACCTCAACTTCGCTATCATCCGGATCGTTAGAAGTAACAGTTACCACCCCTGCGAACTCACCCGCTTCTTCCGGTGAGAAACTCACCATTACGTCCTGATTCTCATCCGGTTCGAGTCTGAATTCACCATCAAACTCGACCTCGAATGGATTCGCGTTTTCATGGGAATGACAGGTAGTTGTTATATCCGATACAATAAGTACTTCATTTCCCTCGTTGCAGATGTTAAATGTCAGTTCAGCGGAATCATCCACGTCCACTTCTTCGAAATCGAGGGATCCGGGATCAAAGGATATTTGGGGGGGCGGTTCTATGAATTCAGATACATCAATAACGCGAAGACCGCTGAGTCCATCAGCTATGTAAGCATAATTCCCTTCGATAATTACGTCTTGGGGACGTCCTGGTGTTTCGTATTCTCCGATACTGACAGGATCCTCTGAGTCGGATACATCGATAATGCAAAGACATCTATTTACATCATTAGCTACAAACGCATTGTCACCGGCAATATCTAATCCATGTCCACCTATCCCGGTAATTGCTCCAACCTCGTTCGGGTTCTCAAGGTCGGAAATATCTATAATTCGAAGTGCTGTGGGACCCATTCCACTTTGTCCTGTTGCTAAATAAGCATAGTTCCCGACTATTGCCACATCCCAAGAATAACCTTCTGTATTACACTGACCTATCAGATCCGGATGCTCCGGATCGGAAATGTCGACTATAACGAGACCTTCGGATCCATCCGCGAGGTACGCATAGTTCTCAATAATAGCGACGGCGCGAGTACCTCCATCTGTATCTTGGGCGCCTACCTCTCTCGGATGTCGTGGGTTAGATATGTCAATTATACGAAGTCCGCGATACTTGTCGGCTACATAAGCATAATTGCCTGCGATGACAACTCCATAAGCGTTACCCGGTGTATCATACGACCCTACCTCTTCACAGTCTTCAGGATCGGAAATATCGACTACAATAAGACCGCGATCATCCATCGCTAAATAAGCATAGTCCCCGGCGACGGCAACGTCGAGCACATCGCCTTCCAACTCTAAAAAGAATATCCTTTCAAGATTATCCGGATCGGAGATATCTATCAGATGAAAACCTGTCACATCTGCCACATAAGCGCAATCACCGACGATGGCAAGGTCTTGCGCCGATCCTGTATCGAAGAAACCGGTGCGTCCGAACCCAAGCAAAGCAACAGACGCTTCACGGTTGTTTGGATCGTTCGATGTGATGGTTAGTGTTCCTTCGAAATTCCCCCCCTCTTCCGGATCGAATGTAACCGTTATTATTTCTCTACGTCCCGGTTCGATCACATATCCGCCTCTATATCCAATTGTGAAGCATTCCCCTTCAACGGATATACCGGATACTGTGAGGTCTGTGTCGCCTACATTCCTGATGCTTAAACTCTTATCTTTATCATGATCAATCCACGCTCCATCGAAGTTCAGTTCTTCACTCACAGAAATGCTTGGGGTTTCATCTTGCTGGTGGAAATAATAAACTCCTATATCGGCACGCGTACCATCTGGGTCATCTGGTGAATTGGAATCACCGGCATTGATGCAAGGGGAACCTTCATTAATATGATAATCATCGTCACCGGCGTTAACAAACAGAGGATTTTCCTGCAGGTTACTATTGTCCAATTGAAAATTGCTAACACGCCGGTTCTGGTATATATCGTTATAGGAAATTCGCGCATATCCCATATTTCCAGTCATATAAATACCATAGTCACGATTTCCGATAATTATATTGTTATGAATGTAAACTCTACTCACACTCCGTAGGTATATACCATCGTTATTAACCTGGTATCCGATTACGTTATGCCGGATAGTAACGTTTTCGACCTCACCATCGATATTTCCATCGACGTAAACGCCATAGTGGTTGGATCTAACCATTATATTCCGTTCAACAATGATACCATCGGCGCCGCATATACTGACGCAGGATGCCCAGCCGTTGTCAAGGTTGTGAATGTAGTTATGGTGGATCCATACCTCATCGGAACGATTGACCCAGATAGCGGCATAACCGTCCCATATCTCAAAGCCGGTTACTTCGATTTCGCTGCAATCCCTGATTTCCATCGCTACAACGTTATTCTGTCCACGGATGACGGACATCTCATCTGCCTCAAGACCTGCACCAATGATAGTGATCTCGCTTTTGCTATCGAGTAATGACGGAGCATATTGCCCCGGATCCACTATGATAGAATCCCCGTCTTCCGCAGCATCGAAAGCGCGTTGGATAGTCTCTTCATCATCCGGAACATGGATGATCTCAGACAGAGTGGTTAAGGGAAAGGTAAAAATGTTAAGTAAAACAGTACTGACAAGCGTTAGGAAACGCATCTTTCTAATCCTCCGATATCTCGTTGCTAATCCGAAAACAATCTTACAGTAGCGAAGGTGCCTCTGCCTGCGACCGATTGTCACAGGGGGAAACGTTTGTGTTACTTGCAGGCAGAGACGCCTACGCTACTGGTATTTTCATACATAGATTAATCAATTCGACAACATAAAATACCTTTACATATAATATGGTGAAATAAATCCCATAAGTCAAGAATTATAAGGATTCTATCAGTTTTTTCTATATAAAGATAAAAGTATGTTATTATAAGATGTTACACAAAATTTATGAATATACCAATAGTATTACAAATAGTACATTAATGCAATATATTTACCACACACCAATATAATAATAATATGGAAATGAGGAAGATGATGTGATCTGCGTCAACTTAGACCATTTAATTGAATATTATTCGAAATTTCATAAGGCAGCAGATTAAGAATATCCACACTCCACAATGGTATTATTTCGCAAACGTTCAAAGAAGTCTTTCAATAATTGTTCTGACTCATCCGCGTAAATACCCGAGTACACTTCTACTGTGTGATTCAGCCTCGGTTCGCGCACAATGTCAAACACAGAACCACACGCTCCGGTTTTGAGATCGTGAACTGCAAAGTAAAGTCTTGATATCCGCGCCAGTACAATCGCTCCGGCACACATTGCACAGGGTTCAAGTGTAACGTAAATGTCAGCGCCTTTCAGATGTTCACTGTTAAGTGTTTGACAGGCGGAAGTTATAGCGAGTATCTCAGCGTGTGCAGTTGGATCGGTCAGAGCTTGAGTACGATTATAACCGCGTCCTAACAATTGATCATCTTTTACAACTACTGCACCGACCGGAACTTCGTTATCAGCTAAAGCTTTACGAGCTTCAAGCAATGCTTGCTTCATCCAGTTGTTTTTTAATGTAAGCATTATTGTTGGATTGTTGGATTGAGCATGACCGAAAAGCCACATCTTTGTAAAATTAACTGTATCTTTTATCATTCCCGCGAAGGCAGACTTTTTAACGGGGTAATTTATTTTACATTGTGTTAAATTTAGACTTACTTAAATCGGAAATCAAGCTTGAAATCATACAACCAATGGATAGTTGGTTTTATTCCTTCAGAATTCAATTTATCCGGAAGGTTTTCATAATGTTCTTTCATTAGCTCAGTGGTTGAGGTGTTATAATATGTAACAATGATAGCAAACTGAAGGCTTAATTCTAAACTATTGACATTGAAACCTTTTTGATTTACATTGTGCGTATAATCTGTCTTCTTCAATTCTACAAGGAAATAATGTGAAAAACAAAAGTATAATGATACCGTTTATCCTGCTGATACTAATGCACTGTGCCTCAATCTGCCAGGCAGAGATAATTGAAGAGACGGGTTCACTACTCGAATTCTTTGCAGGTAATGAAGAGCGCTGCGAATACGATAACTGGGTTAGTCATATTTCCGAAGGCATTGCCAGAGAGGGCTACAACGATTACGGTCCAGCGGAGCTTGATCGTCAGACGAACGGTTTTGGCGCTTACCAGATTGTTGACAGCCTCGATAATCCTGAGGGCGTGCTGGAAGACTGGTATAACATATTTGCCAATGTTCTTGCGGGTAACATCGATGAAGCGCTGGTAATCCTGGAAGAGTCAGATTTTGCAGATGTTTACCAGATGGTTTTATTAGAAGACGAGGACAAGAACTACCTGATCCTGCGGGAAGTTCTGAATAACGACTATGCCGACGATAACGGCACGGAAGGAGAAGCTGATGACGTGACCGGTTCATTCGATTACGGTTGGGGTTTGTATGTTTTCAATCTTGACCCGGGTACACCTAATGTAGTCCTGGAAATGCCCCACCCATGCGATGATTATATCACACCTTTTATTGGCATCGATGCATTTCTGTTAATGGATGCCCTGGCGATGTTCGTATCAGGTTCCGGTCGTGAAGTTGAATGGACTGAAGAAGGAAATTACAGTAACTCGAAAGCCCGTTCAGACCCAACACGAACTCAAAATGTTACACCTTTTCAGGAAGCCCACAAAGCTGTGGTAGATTCAGTTGATAACGAATTCGTCATGCAGATTCACAGTTACGACACCGGCGGGAGAGATCTTTCACAATGCTTAATGTCAACCAGTGATGACAATTATCCAAATCCTCCGGTATTTGATGCTGTCTATCGCTTTGATATTCTTCATCTCACACCATTTGTCCCCATACCTTCAAATAGTATCGGGAACGCAGATCATGATTCTGTCCGGATAGATAAGTATTATGCAATATGGAACAGCGGAAGCAGGATTTCCTATTATGATGATATCTATATCCCTGACGATATGCCGGGTTTACAGGGTTGGTACTCTCCGCAAATGTATTATTCACATGAGGAACATGATGAACGCCAGGATGATGAGAATTGGTTTCATGTCGAACATGATGAATTTCCTGATGTGATAAATGAGGATATTCTGGACTTTTATCCTGCTGAAGGCGTTCCGACATACGAAACTTACACCAATGCAGTCGATTATTACAGACCTCTTTATACTGCAATTAATGATTATTATCATAACTCCCGGTTTTTCATTATCCCTGAGAATTATGAGACAATCCAGACCGCAATCGATGCATCTTATGGCGGTGATACGTTAATTGTTCATCCTGGAAGATATTCTGAAAATATCAACTTCAGCGGTAAGAACCTCAACCTCGCCAGCCTTTTCCTGACCACAGGAGATCCTGCCTATATCGATTCCACGATAATTGACGGAGATCAAAACGGCAGTGTAGTTACTTTCTGTAATAGTGAAAGCGATAAAGCCACTCTTTCCGGTTTTACCTTAACGAATGGTAACAGCAGTGATGGAGCCGGGATATTCTGCAATCAAACAGATCCTATTATCAGCCACTGTGTGATTACCGGAAACTCAGCCACGGGTGCCGGGGGATCTGTTTTCTGTGAATCAGCAGAACCGGAATTCATAAATTGCACCATCAGCGAGAATTCGGCAGATGATTGGGGAGGCGCTGTTTTCTGCTGGGACGGGTCTTCACCGGTTTTTACTAATTGCATAATCTGGGATAACCCTCCACATGAAATTAATTTCCTGAGATTTGGCAATCCAAATGAAATAACCTGTTCATACTCAGACATCGCAGGTGGACAGGAAGGTATAGTCATCAATGACAACGGACAAGTAAATTGGGGTTATGGCAGCATCGATCAAGATCCGATATTTACCGATCCGCTTAATGGAAACTTCCATCTTTGGGCAGGCAGCCCCTGTATAGATGCAGGAGACACATTATCGCCGCTTGATCAGGACAGCACCTGGATAGAAATGGGAGCTTTCCCTTACCATCATCGTTATCTTGAAGTAATACCAAACATTATCGAATTCATTGGCATTGCACCCGGCGTCACTGACAGCTTGCCTGTTACAATCCGAAATGTTGGACAGGAAGAATTGACAATCACGGCTCAAACGATTATACCGGATGACAGCCCTTTTACAGTTGGCATGGGAGGAGGAGAAGTCGAACTTGAACCAGAATCCTCACATATAACCTGGATTTGCTTCACACCTGAGGAAGCAGACAGGTATGAGGCTGATTTGCGAATAGAGTCGGATGAACCCAATGAGGGCGCTATCAACGTTATCCTTAGAGGTTCCACGCTTGGTATTAAGCCCGACGATTCGATCCTGCCTGATGATTTTGCTATAAGGGACATCTACCCAAATCCTTTCAACGCATCGACAAACATATCTTACTCCATACCTGCGCCTGCACACGTCCGTATTCGTGTATATAATGTCACAGGACAACTGATTGAAACGATTGTAGCGGCTGATTGCCAACCTGGTAATCACAGTGTGGTTTTCAATGCAGATAGACTTGCTTCAGGGATGTACTTCGTCACAGTGGAGGCTTATGGGAAAGCATTGATTAGAAAGGTTGTGCTTATAAGGTAGTCGTAGAGGGAGAATGCTTATCGAGCCCACAACATGTCAGGGCTCAGCAAGCTGGCTCCAAAGCGTAACAGTTTTGCATTAATTAGTATATTTTACGTAAGTAAAAGATTTCCAATCATTAAAGGAGGATATCATGTTACAACGTTTAATCCCATTATTCCTGGTTGCAGTTCTACCAGGCTTGATTTTCGCAATTCAGTTCGACCCACCGTTAAATAACGGCATACAATTCCCGGACACACCGGTTAACGAGACCAGCGCCGTTAATTTCACTGTTTCCGAACCGAATGACGTGCAGCCGGTCATTGTGAGAATCAACCAGCCTGAGCAGGATGAGTTCTCGGTTGAACCGAATGAGCATGAACTCAGAGGTGGTGGTCAGGTCGTATTTGAAGTATCTTTTTCACCGGGGGAATCGGGTGAGTTTGATGGTCGGTTGAATGGATTTGTTTTAAGCGCAAACGGCAACCGTATGGATTTCACCACCACCCTTACCGGTACAGGGATCAATGAGGGTGATCCTGTAATTGAAGTACGTCAGCAAGAGCTTTCCCTCGAACTCACCGAACCGGGAAACCAAGATGAAGGAACGGTGGACGTTGGCAACGGCGGGGAGGGAGATCTGGATTTCGAGGTAGGCATTGATGACGAGTGCCAATGGCTGGCGGTTGATCCGGATGAAGGAGAAATTGCGGGGAATAGCGACCAGATAATCCAGCTCGTTTTCAGCACAACCGAGGTTATCCCCGACAGTGGCGATCACACTACTGAGGTCATCATAAGCTCGAACGACCCGGAGAACGAAGAAGTCGTCGTCAGCGTCGCACTTTATGTTGCGTATCAACCGGCGCCAATAATCACGGTGGACAGGGAGAGCATCGAACTTAATATCACCGAGCTTAATCAGAGCGTGCAGGAGATATTTACAATATCAAACGGTGGCGAGAGAATGCTTGAGTTTACGCTTGTCGTACCTGAATTGCCGTGGATAAATGCAACTCCGTTGGAAGGTGAACTGGAACCGGGTACTGAACAGGAGATAACGGTCGAGGGCATCCATTCCGGTCTGCCTAACGGCGAATATGAGGTCGTAATATTCATCAATTCCAACGACCCGGAAAACGACGAGATTGCACTGAATGTTAGGCTTGTGGTCAACATTGATGACAATGTACCCCGCATGACCCTGAGCACAGACACGGTTACTCTTGAGATAACCGAACCGGACCAGCAGGCGATAGATACGTTGATTATCGGCAACAGTGGATCACAACAACTCGGATTCAGGATTCAGATGCCCAACCATATAACTTGGTTTATGGTCAGTCCCGATACAGGAACAATTGAACCGGACGCTCAGGTTGAACTGTACATAATGACTCAGGACAGTATTCCCGGTAACGGAGAGTATTCGGATGCCTTCCTTATCACTTCCAACGATCCTGAAAATGGTGAGGTGATAATGGAAGTGCGCCTGATAGTAGATATTCAGGGAATAAGCGAGGGTGTTGTGTCTCCATTTCCTCCGGACTTTCATCTATCAGCGCCTTACCCTAACCCGTTCAACCCGGAGACTGTTATCTCGTTCGCATTACCTGAGGCTGTTGATGTCTCACTCAGAGTTTACGATCTATCCGGCAGGATAGCTGCGATCTTAGAGGATGGTTTGATTAGTGCGGGATATCATTCTCTAATCTGGAATGCCGACGATCTACCGGCAGGTTTATATCTGATCAGGATTGAAGCAGGAGAGTTCAGGGGTGTTCGTAAGGTGATGTTGATCAGGTAGTTTGGTTAAAAAGCAGTCAGGGATATGAATTTTAGAGTATTAACTACGTAAAGTCTACTGAAAAACTCCTGATTTTGTGGATTTTAAACCCAACTTGTCATTCCCGCGAAGATAGGAATCCAGAAGATACAACAGGTTAGTTGGATTCCTGTCTTCACGGGGATTAGGACCCTGACATCATGCTTAGATTTCACTTTTCCATATATCAGATTTATCTGATTAACATAACCTTCTGCGTAAACATCTCACCTGAAGCCTTAAGTAGCACGAAATACAATCCGGAAGGCAGGTTCTTGGCATTCAAAGTTGTGCTGTGAAGACCGGGTCGTAAATTGCCGTCAACCAAAGACACCACACTGCGACCGGATAGGTTAAACAGTTGCAATGATACCTGCGAAGCAAACGATAGACTGTAGGTGATTGTTGTGGTTGAGTTGAAGGGGTTGGGATAAGCAGGGTGAAGGATGAAGGCAGAAGGATGAAGGATGAAAGAATCATCCACCTTAGCAGGATCGGTGAAGCGGTAAATACCCACGTTGGTGTCATCCGCTACATAGATCAAGCCATTTTCCGACAGGGCAACACCTACAGCACACCCCGGTGTATCGTAGTATCCCACTTCTTCCGGATGTTCTGGATCGGCAATGTAGATGACGCGCAAACCGTTCCAATGGTCCGCTATATAAGCATAGTCACCGAAAACCATAACACCACATGCATGCCCATCTGTATCACAGTATCCCACCTCTTCTGGATGTTCAGGATCTGCCACTGAGATGATACGCAAACCGTTTTGCCCGCCCGCTACGTAAGCATAGCCGTCGGAAACTACGACGCTTCTGGCATCATACGTATCATAATATCCCACTTCTTCCGGATGTTCAGAATCGGCAACTGAGATGATACGCAAACCGCGATAGGAGTCTGCTACGTAAGCATAGTCGCCGGAAACCGTAACGTCACGAGCATACCCCGGTGTATCACTGTATCCCACTTCTTCCGGATGTTCAGGATCGGCAATTAAGATAACTCTCAAACCGCTGTTATACCCATCTGCTACATAAGCATAGTCGTCGGAAATCGTAAAGTCACAAGCATACCCCGGTGTATCACAGTATCCCACTTCTTCCGGATGTTCAAGATCTATTACTGAGATAATACGTAAACCAATTGATCCGTCCGCAATGTAAACATAGTTTCCGGAAACCATAACACTCCTGGCATGCCCATGTGCATCATAGAATCCCACTTCTTCCGGATGTTCAAGATCGGTTACTGAGATAACACGTAAACCATTTAATCCATCTGCTACGTAAGCATAGTCACCGGAAACCGTAACACCCCCGGCATGCCAATCTGTATCATAGAATCCCACTTCTTCCGGATGTTCAAGATTGGCTACTGAGATAACACGCAGACCTCTTGACCCGTCCGCTACGTAAACATAGTCGCCGGAAACCACGACGCTTCTGGCATCATACGTATCATAATATCCCACTTCTTCCGGATGTTCAGGATCGGCAACTGAGATAACACGTAAACCATCTAATCCGTCCGCTACGTATGCATAGTTGCGGGAAACTGTAACACTCCAGGCATGTGCATCTGTATCATAGAATCCCACTTCTTCCGGATGTTCAGGATCGGCAACTGAGATGACACGCAAACCGCTATGCCCGTCCGCTACATAAGCATAGCCGTCGGAAACCGTGACTCTATAGGCATGCCCATTTGTATCATAGTATCCTACTTCTTCTGGATGTTCAGGATCGGCTATTGAGATGACACGCAAACCGCTTGAATCGTCCGCTACATAAGCATAGTCTCCGGAGACCGTTACGCCCATAGCCTCCCCCGGCGTATCACAGTATCCCACTTCTTCCGGATGTTCAGGATCGGCTATTGAGATGACACACAAACCGCTTTCCCCGTCTGCTACGTAAGCATAGTCGCAGGAAACCGTGATGCAACAGGCACTATTAATGTAGTCCCAGTAGCCAATCACCTCAGGATTCTCCGGATCAGATATATCTAAAATCTGTAGTCCGGAATATCCAGTAGCAACATAAGCCAAGTCACCGACCACTACGACATCATGGGCACTATCCCATTGATTGTATATCCTTCCGACCTGCTCGACGTTCTCGTGGTCTTGGGCGTAAAGATCTACATTCAACGTAAGAGCGATGCAGATGCTGATGATTAAAATGATTGAAGTGCGCATGACTATTCTCCTTTCAATTGGTTGTATAAACTCAAACAAAAGTATTCAGTAAGCGAGCAGGTGTGTAATGCGATTTGCTAATTGTTTAAATCTAACTGATTCAAAGCTGTATGTCAAGTAATTTACAAAAATCACACGGTGAGATTGTTAAGTAATTAGGGTCTACTGAAAAGACAGTATTTTATCAAAGCAAGATTTCATTTTGTCATTCCGGTGATCCAGGATGGAATCCAGCTTTTACAATGGTTTATCTAATTCAACTATAACTCACGCCTTAATAACTTGCAAACTTGCAAACTGTTTTTTACAACTTAAAATGCAGATGCACGAATATCGAATTAACCGCTATATCGTAACGCACTAGCGCCTTCAGTTTCTTCGGCATTATGAAAACACTCCCGAGGACTGAGAAGCACATAGCGTTGATTTCCTCGATCCCCGCGAACAGCTTTGTGTTTGCGTTTACGCCGAGGGTGAATTTATCCTTTGAAGTGTAGGATGCCATTGCGTCCCATTGCAGATGACCGTGTTTTTCGAACTACGACTCAAACCGTTGAAAATGACCTTTGAAAGAGGGGTAGAAAAGTTGCGTCAGATGCATGTTATAGACTGGAAAAGCGGTCACAGCAAACACAAATCACTAACAGCAGCAACTGCGGAGCAATTGGAAATATTCAAGAAATTGGAGGTGCCAAAACCAACAACAAAGAGTCTTGTTGTGTCAGATTTCTAAATTGAAATTTAAGTAACTGTAGGTGCTCCAAG
>JAVCDD010000321.1 GCA_030765125.1 Candidatus Hatepunaea meridiana | reverse complement strand
TCCAGGAGCGCGAGCATGTCGTCCGTCTGAACGTAGAGGGAAACCGGTGTCTCCGAGCGGACCTCGCCGTAACTGGAGTAAGCGATACCGTTGCTTGAAGTAGTACTCTAACATTTTCAATCCTCTTATTTGAGACCGGACATCATGCCCGATCCAAGAGGTAATGAACCAAAAACTTATGTGCCATGAAATAGATCTATCTCGTTGCTGCAATTAGATACTTGGACGCCGCGACACATAATTTTCGAGGAAACATAACAATCGTAACACGGGGGTGGTACCGGACAGAATCCTTACGCAGCGGGTATGTTTATCAGATATATGCTTATCTGAGATCCCAGGATGGTAATGGTGATCCACTTTCGGACCATGCATCGGGACTTCTGCTTCACCCATCGATACATAGGATGATGGATGAGTCAGTGGTAATTCAAGGGCATGAAATCCGGTTTGCGACTGTTGATCTTGGAGCTTCGGCCAGTGATATTCGAAAACAACTACTGCGAATGGTGGAACTCCATGATTAAGTATTTTCAATCAAAGAATAGAGCTTTGGACGGATAATGCAAGTCACTCAATTATCTCGATATGATTTCCCTGATGAACTGATTACATCTTGGCAATCACAAGGAATTAAGAAACTTCTTCCAATTCAGGAACAAGCCATTAAGCACTATGGGCTCTTCGATGGCGAGAGTTTTATTGTATCTGCGCCAACATCATCCGGAAAGACTTTTATTGGCGAAATGGCTGCGGTCTACCAAGGACAAAAGCGGCGTAAAACCGTCTATTTGGTGCCCTTGAAAGCCTTAGCAGAGGAGAAGTATGAGCATTTCAGAAAACTCTACGAGCCGTATGGAATCCGTATTGCAGTTTCCACCCGCGACCGCAAGGAGTTCGATGAGGCTTTGAACAATGGTGAATTCGAGATTGCCATTGTGGTTTATGAGAAGTTTTTTCAACTGCTTAATTCCACACCAAAATTTCTGAGTTACATCGGTTTAGTAGTAGTGGATGAGCTTCAACTACTGGCTGATGCATCGAGAGGCTCGACTGTCGAATCGATCCTGACAAAGCTAAAAATGCTTAATGGAAAGTTCCAACTTATCGGGATGACTGCAGTTTTGGGAAACAACCGTAAGGTGAACGAATGGCTGGACATCGACCTGTTGCATTATGACCGACGTCCGATTGAATTACACATGGGATATCTATGGGATGGGGTGTTCCATTTTCGAACTTATAATAGCCAAGAAAGCGGTGAAGAACTTCTTCTGGCCGATTCGCCCAATAGAGCTTCTGAAATTCTTTTGGCTGTGGTCACAAAGCTTGCCCAGCAGGATGAACAGAGTCTGATATTTGTAAAAGACAAAGATTCAACACGAAGCCTTGCCATTCGATTAGCTGAACAAATTGACCTTCCGCCAGCTGAAACGGCACTCGAGGAGTTGAGCGACCTTGAGTCAACTATTTCAAATGATAAGCTTGGGCAGGCTCTGGAGAAGGGCGTTGCATTTCACAATGCCGATCTTACACCGGACGAACGATCCCTAGTTGAGCGGCATTTCAGGCAAGAAAATATAAAGGTTTTGGTCTCAACCACGACTTTAGCGATGGGAGTCAACCTACCTACACGAAACGTCTTCATCCAACTCGAGAAGTGGCATAGCATTCCAGGAGAGCGGCGTCCATATTCGATTTCCTTGCCCAAGTCCGATTTCGAGAATATGGGTGGTCGTGCTGGTCGATTTCAATTAGAAGATGATTTCGGACGGGCGATTGCGGTTCTAACCCGCCAGATCGAGTGCGACCAGTTCCGCAACATATACTTAGATGGGAAGCTCGAGGATATTGAGCCAAATCTATGGCGTGATTCGATGGCGACCACGGTGTTAGGAATAGTCGCCTTGGGCGGATGCAAGACCTTGGCAGAGGTGCGTGAGTTCCTACAGAACACGCTCACCTGGCACCTTTACCGTAAAGATGACGCAGAACAGACGAAACTTAACGAGCAGCTCGAACAGGGAATCACCAATTGCTTCCATGTCGGTGTATTGAAGGAGACCAAAGGAAAGAAACTGGTCTTGACTAAGTTAGGGAAATCAGTCGCTGCGAACGGGGTGCGGGTAGAGACCGGTGGCATACTCAAAGACTGGTTGGAAGGACGAGGTGACTCGGTTATCACAGCAACTGAAGCAATCATTGCGGCTGTGATCACGCCCGACGGTCAGGAAGCTTATCTCAATATGTCCACGGCTGAATACAGACAAATTGGTCATCACTATCGGAACACAATTCATGAATTTCTGGGGCAAAATCTATATCAGTTGTTCCGGGAGCAAGCCGAGTATCGCCTTGATGATTATCAGATTGTCAAAACTTTCAAAATAGCTCTTCTTCTGACTGATTATATCGGAACGATGACCGCAAGGGAAATTGAAGAACATTATCACACCTATTTCGGTGCGGTAAAGCGGGTTGCGGAACACATCAGTTGGGTCTTGAGTTCGGCGGTGGATATCGCAAAGGTGTTGGAGTTTCCAGAAAGTTGGATGGCGACATTGAGCAGCCTTGCAGCGCAGGTGCAATATGGTCTTCCTGCAGAAGGTATCCGACTGGCACAGCTAAGAGTGCCACGTTTGGGCAGGGAACGGATACGATCATTATTGAGAGAGGGAGCGGTCAGCTATGATGATATACTGGAAGCCGGAGAGGAGTTTATCGCCAGTCTGACCACCAAACCGGTGGCACGACAGCTCATCAAGCGAATAAGCAATCTCAAGCAGAATAAAGGTCAAGGAGATACTTCGTCCGATATTGGAGTCACCCAGCGAGACAATCGGGGTAGCGTAGTTGTGGGAGTCAATACAGGAACGATTATCGTCGGTAAGGAGGACAAGGACAGAACAAAACCTAAAGCGAATAATGGTATTGACGATATCACCGGCTTGAAGTCTACCGAATGGCGAAAGGAGATTGATCGAAGGATAGATGAACTTAATCAAGACGAGATAAAGGAACTATACGAGAACGCCAGAGAGCTACACCACAATCGACTCCGACCTTCTTTCCGAGACGCGGCTCGTTGTTCGACAAAAGCTGATCTAAAGCGCATACTGGAGAATATCAAGATTGATTATCACGAATTAACGAACCTGTTCAAAACGAAATTGTCGTTACTGGCGCTGCCAGATTACACTGATGACCTTGAATCCGTTAAACGAGCTAAAACACTTGAGAAAGCACAAGCTCAGCTAAAGTCGCTGGGCAACAGCCTGCTCAGGCGAGTTGCCCGGCTCGTCAATCTGCTGGAAGATTACAGGGTGACCCCTGAGGCGATACTTCTCGAAGCATTGGAATCCTTTGAAGATCAAACAAACAGCATTGTAATCAATCACACGG
>JAVCDD010000045.1 GCA_030765125.1 Candidatus Hatepunaea meridiana | reverse complement strand
TGAGTTTACAATAACATCCGCTTATCCCAATCCCTTCAATTCAATGATGAGCGTCGGTTTCAGCCTTTCAGAAGCAGCGCAAGTACAGTTGAATGTTTACGATCTCAATGGTCGGCATGTGTCACAATTGGCAAGCGGTCATCATCAGGCTGGCATTCACACAGCGGTATTCGATGGATCTAATCTGGCGAGCGGAGTCTATATGATTCGCTATGAAGCTGCAGGTCACGTATCGCGGCTTAAGATTGCATTGGTGAAGTAGTTTTAATTATCGATTGTCAATTAAGGTTATTATAAAACTTAGTGTAACGTCGACGGCATGGGTAATTTGTTGCCCGTGCCGTCGACTGTAGTATTGAGGACAGTCACAACGGACTCGGAAATATCTGCTGCACCCAGTTATTTCACCAAAACCATCTTCCTCGCCAGCATTCCACTATCTGAATGATTCAATATATAGATATAAATTCCTGAAGGTAAGTCTTTTAAATCAACCTGAATAGTCCGGCTGCCAGCACTAACAAATCCATCAATTATCACACGAACTTCACGACCCTGAATATCATATAGCTTCAGTTTTACATCTCCTGCGAATGGAATCGAGAATGTAATCAAGGTTGTTGAATTAAACGGGTTGGGTCCGACAGAAATCAGGCTGAATTCTACCGGTGCATGAACGACGCTTCCGCTCAAACTCAGGATCAGGATACCGTTGTTCTCATATACCGGATCGATTGCCTGATACCCATTTTCATCGTATGCGGTCAACTCAATCTCGTCATTTCCATCCGACAACATAAACTTGATTGCTTCACCATCCCTGAAACCTTCAACTGCATCCGTCAATGGATCATCACCCCAGGCTGCAAGTCCCCACGGCTTATCCCCCTCCAGAACGACCACTCCTGCACAGTGACCCGAACTGTTGAAGAGACCTATTTCAGAATCTGTCAGACGGGGGCGTCTGACAGCACCATCAAGCTGGATCTGAGGTCTGACAGCGCTATCAAATTGGATCTGAGGTCTGACTGCACAATCACGCGGCGAGTCAGCTATAATTATGCTCATATTGCTTCCAGTTGGCGCCGGTGTCTTGAAATGTACAGGTTCCGCAGCCATCCGGTATGTGTCTATCTCGTCCCGTCGCTGTTGATTACTCCATGTAAAAGTTGCATCCCTGTTCAGCAAAACACAATATCCTTTCCCTCTCGTCAGAGGCGGCATGTTGCAGTAATTACTCGCGGGATAATAAAAATGTCCCTGGTCGTCCTTGGCTATGATGAGCGCTTCATCGTCCTCAGGGAGAAGATTCCTGAAAGCCGATCTTGCCTCTGTCTCATCCTCCAGCAGATAGGACAGCATCGACCAGCCTATTGGAACATAAAGAGGAATATGCTCATAGAGTACGTATCCGGCAACGGTTAGTTCGGTGGGTTCGTTGAGGTTGAGCCAATAGCCTCTGTCATACTTATAGGGTGGAAGGTTGTTGAAATCCCATTCACGGATGAAGAAGCGCCCTTGGTCGTCTTTCATTAAATTCAGGTTCCGGTCTTCCAGCAGAGGCGAGAAAAGATCGTCGAAGATTACAGACCAGGGAACCATCGGCAGCGACATCATCGACCAGCCTTCATCTATTTCGATGGTCAAAGTATCGTAATCCTCGTCTTCATCGGTCTGCTCGAACCACCAGAGACTGCCACTGACTACACCACTTGCGAGGTCTATATCTCCGTCTCCATCAAGGTCACCAGCCTTAGTTAATTCCGGTCGTGTCATTAAGCCGGTTCGATGAAGATTAAACACTCCTCCGCCTTCGTTCGACCACCAGCTTTGCACAAGTCTTCCGGATACGATATCCGGACGTTCATCGTCGTTGATATCCGTTACGCAAATCGCATTGTTGCTGTGATACCTGTCGATAATGTGTTTGGTGAATCCCATTCGGCTGTCATTCTCAAACCAGGCAGATTCATCTTCCCGCCAACTCCCTGTCACAAAATCAATATCATCGTCGCTGTCGAGATCCACCGGAATCAGTGTAGTCAGGTTTTCCATATCGAGCTGCATCTCATGCGTTTCGAATTCACAATCGCCGTCATTCTCAAACCAGATAAGAGAGGAGCGTTCGTCGAATACTCCGATGAGTATATCGGAATCGCCATCGAGATCGAAGTCGAGGACGGATAGATTTGTTAATGTTCTCCCCTCTCTTTCGATTATGATATGATCGTCAAATTCCCCGTCATCCATATTTTCCAACCAGGCAACCGAGCAGGTCCACTCACCGTCCCAATTCATCATTATTCCAATAATGTCGGGATCGTCATCTGCGTCGATATCGCTGATCGCCACACGACAGGCTTCCTCGATATCATCTTCAATAATATGTATTTCAAACTCCTCCTCGCCGTTGTTCTCAAACCAGACAAAACATCCTTCAATCCCTTCGTTATCTCCATCCCACTCAGCATAATTGCAGGTGGTGATCGCGGCTATGATATCGAGATCTCCGTCGCCGTCGAAATCGAAGGTTATTGCATCCAGAACCCATCCTGAATATTCCGTTTCGAGAATTTCATGTCCTTCAAATGAACCTTCGCCATCGTTCTCAAACCAAAACAACTCAGCCGTATTGCAGAATACGCCACCACCATGCGCATAAAGAATATCAAGGTCGCCATCGTCATCGAGATCATCCAACCATACTGAGAACACAGTTTTTTCACTAACTTCATAGATTTCATGTTCTGTGAAATTCAGTGCGATGGAAGGATTGGATAGGAAGATGATGCATATTGAGAATGCCGTTAGGAGGAAGCGGATTTTCATTTTTTACCTCGAAAATAAGTTGGTAAGTAAAACAGCATAATTAACTATAACTCCATTGCGTTCCTGCCAGGTTTCAAGCGAAGCGTAACCTGGCAGGGGAAGCTCTATCTGCTGTAAAAACTCCTGTTAGTTGTTGATTTCCTTTTATCTAACCAATATGACCTTCTGTGCTGCTATTTGATCAGTAGTTTCTAATCTAACAAAATATAATCCGGATTGCAAGTTTTTACTATTCAGACTTATTGAATGAATACCGGCTTGTCTGTAATCATTAAACAACGTTGTTATATGCTGTCCAAGTGGATTGTAAAGATGAAGCGACACGATATTGGGGTATGACAGACTATACTTGATTGTGGTGGTTGCGTTGAAGGGATTGGGGTAGGCAGCGTATAGTTTGAACTTCACAGGAATAGAAACAGCGGGATCATCCACCTTAGCAGGATCGGTGAAGCGGTAAATTCCCACGTTTGTGTAATCTGCTACGTAGATTAAGCCATCTTCCGACAGGATAACGCCATGAGCAGATCCCGGTGTGTTATAAAAACCAACTTCTTGCGGATGTTCAGGATCGGCAACGGAAATGACGTTCAAGCAACGCAGTGGTGTATGCAAAGACATTGCTTCAATGCTCGTGACAATGATGCGTGCTGCAGATATGGATTCTTATGCAGCTATGACGATGGCGGGAAGTCGTATCGAAGATCTTCCTGCTGATCAGTTTAATCATAGTGTCGTTGCGCTTAAAAAACCGAATGGACTTTTGACCAGGCACACCCTTTATGCCAGTGGAGTAATGTAGCTATTAACCTGACCGCTTTATAGTACACACGTTCTCGTCAGGTTACGCTTCGCTTGAAACCTGACAGCAACGCAATGTCAACTATTTAACGGTCGGGTTAATACATCAGAAAACCTTAAAACTTAATATGAATCTTCCTTAAATCTTCATTATCATTAATCTCTTGATTCGGACCAGAAAAGAAGAGCAGGCTTTTGGCTGTGTCCCACTCAAGTTCTTCACCGGTAAAAATGTTGAAGCAGGCTTTCTTTTTCTCTGAAAGGTATGCTAAAACCTCATCTGCTTGTTTTCCACTTTCGAGAATATCTGCTTTCATTTTAAGCAGGGTTATATAGCCGCTGCTGTAGAATCCCATTTCGGCGTACATGATATATACGTCAGTCGCGCCCGTGAGGAATAATATGCCAGGGAAATTTCTCACATAGTCAGTAAAACCAGTATGTACAAGTTTTTTCCCTCGCGCTTGTATGAAATCGGTGCCGGACATTTCAGACATCCTGGCAATCGCTGAATATGATTCTGCTATAATATTGGCAGATGAATTATGCTTGATAAGCAGGTAATGTATGCCTGTTTGTGATGAGCTTTGAGAATTAAGCACATAAAGTCCTTCATATCGAAGAGCTTTTCGAAGTGATATTTCCTCTGGTGACAACGGGTGGAGTTCCTTGATAAAACTGTATAATTCAGGCGCTGGCGTACCTTCCATATCGAGCAATATATTTAGAAGTTTTAACTGTCTGTCTAAAAGTACTAAGAAGACGAGTTTGGAGAGCAAACAGTCTGCTTCTTTCAGCATATTGCGGCTCAGCTCGTAACTCGACCTCAACTTATCGATTGCCAGTTGATGATTCCCTCGATTATACTGGATAATAATCCAGGCATTTTGGAGGTACTGGTATCTAACCAACGAAATGAACAATACATTCTGTGCCCCCTGGTAAGGAGTGATTGGGGTTTCGAATCGAGTAAGTTGCGCAAGCCTGGCATAACGATCCGCGAGAAATTGACTTCGATCGTATATTTCCTCGATTTTATGGGTAGAATCAAGCAACGCTTTTACAATCTTAACATTCTTAATACGAGGAACAGATTCTTTTATCTCCGATATGATAGGATCCTCTGGTATTTTTCCCCGGGAAGCGGTTGTGAGGGATTAATCTTTAACATTTCAATACGAGCGTTTTCTTCCTCAGTCCAGGTTACACCAGTCTGAATCGGATCCATGTCCGCCGGGACAGGAAAACCGGCGATCAGGTAGAAAGCATTTTCTTCAACAGGAATGGTCTCTTTTTTGTCTTCATAAAACCAATCATGTGCTTCATCGGTAATCGGGACATCGGTACCGAGTAGGTAGAGGAAGGAGGGAACTACAATCAGTAGGAAAATCGCACAAACGATTATCACAATCTTCATAAGGGTAAAACGTTTCAAATCGAGTTCGCTTGCAGACGCCTGGATTTTGTCTTTTAGTGACTCATCTTCCTTTAGCTTATTGATGACAACTATGCCCGATAGTTTGTCATGTGCTGCTTGTCGACGTGAATCAATGAGAATCCACCAAAATCCAAAGCCCGCTGGCAGTAGTGATACCGGGTATAAAATACCACGCAGCAGCAATTTCCCGATTCCGGGTTTTCCACCGCTAGCGGCGTCAACGATTTGTATTTTAAATATGAGTTTCCCGGGTGTAGCCTTAAAGAAAAACCAAAATGCCTCGAGTAGAATGTAGCAAAAAAGACACAAAAACAAGTAAATCAGAATTACCTGCCCGGCAGACTGTGGTCGAATCAATAATGTCAGAACATAAGCCATTATTGAAAAAGTAGTCCCGAAAAATAACAGGTCAATTATCCCTGCTACAAAGCGTTTCCAGAACGTGGTATAAGTATGCATTTTTCCTCCTGGAATGTATGAGATTTTAGATGTGGAGTTCTGTACGTCTTAAGAATCATTGTAGACAGATCCAAAGGTTCCGTTTTTTACATTTATCTGGTAGTATAGTAATGATTCTGTTGAATAAGTCAATTATTACAGAATTTGCTTCCTCTTTTGTCATTCCCGCGAAGGCGGGAATCCAGAGTTTTCAATTATTTAAACTTTTCAAACTGGATTCCCGCCTTCGCGGGAATGACAAAAGAGAGACCATAATGACAAAAGAGGGACTTTTCGGTCAGGCGCTACTTTAGGAATATTCCTGCCAAGTTACTATTCCTCTACGTTCCAGACTAATTCACAATCCTCGCTGACCTCCACATAGTATCCCTGCCTTCTTTTTAACGGCTCCATATTACAGAAATCGTTTTCGGGATGGTAGAAATTCCCATCACAATCCTTAGCGAGGATCAGTTGTTCTTGGATATTCTGAAAGGCAATTACAGCCGGAATCTCAAAGTCGGGCAGATAAGCTACAATGTTCCAACCTTCACTAAGTGGTATCGCAGTTTCCATCCTCTCTTCATGGTGAACACCTACAATCGGAATATAATCATAGTACCGCCTCAAGTTTAATAAATATCCCCGCAGTGGTTCCCATTCCGGCATATTATTAAAATTATACATTGGGCAAAAAAAATGTCCATTACAGTCTTTCAATAAATAGAGTTCGTCATCTTCAACGAAGTCGGCGAATAATTCAGTAACGTCTCTTTCATTCGGAATTATCGGAAAGGAGATAAGCTGCCAGCCTCTCCGAAACCTCGTGCAAAACCTGACCTGATCCTCTGCCTCACCAACATCGAATAGGAACCGTATAGCTTCCTGACTTCGAAATTCGAGTTCATCCATATCCTCATTCCAGTAATAGAATCTGACTAAGACATTCACCACCCATCTGCCTTCGTCAAGCTCTCCCCAGATATGGTCATGGTTGAACGGAGTAATCGCCTGACCACCTATAAAATGAACGACAAATCCAACTGTGATAGATAACTCATGGTCACCTTCTTCAAAGTCTTCGGTGTAAATCGAGAATCCTGTATTACCATACACACCAGCAAACCGGGTGATGATGTCTTCACCTTCAATCGGATTCTCAGGGATTACCGAGAACTCTTCGAATACTTGTGCATGGATGATTGGATTTAAGGATAGAGTAATAAGAAGTACGAAAAACAATCGGATCATGATTAACCTCAAGTTTTTGAACTCATTTATATCATTTCACGAGAGTAATGACTTGTCAACATCGTCGCGAGGAACGTACGAATAAGCGATCTGTTGGAATATTAGCGACTAAAAGAGATTGCTTCGCTTCGCTCGCAACGACGTTGCTTACAAGAAACACTATAAGGTTAAGAGGGGTGTGCTTTTAGTTGTTTGCACCTTATGTGACGAGTGTTATGAAATTATTGACTTGTAATTCGTTCCCACGCTGGAGCGTGGGAACGAGTATAACCCATGCCTATTTCACCAATGTAATCTTCCTGACTTTTACATATTGATCTGTCTGCATTCTTACGAGATATATGCCCGATAAAGCATTCCTGCCGTCCCAGATCGCTTCATAATACCCCTCGCGTTGTTCTTTGTCTATTAATGTGGTCAGCAAACGCCCTCGCAGATCGAAGACCTGGATAGTAATTCGACCGGCTGTGGATAAATCATAAGACAGCTTCGTGACGCCGTTGAACGGGTTTGGATAGGCGTTTGACAGGTAAGAGGCAGTCGGTATAGATGGATCGATAACTTCAGCCAATGCAACGGCAACGTCTATTATGACATAGCTATTCGTCTCGTAGATAAGTCCCTTCCCCTGGTATATTTTAGTGACATGGAGTGCGTGTTGTGCATTGCCTGACAAGTAGATAGGACACTCTTGTCCGACAACGTCAGACAAGAGTGTCTGACCTACTTGCATTCCAGAAGTTTCGGAATGACCTACCGAATTGACGTTGCATAGTCGCAGCTCGAAAGCCTCGTCGTGCAGAAGCCCGTCTCTTTCTTCTGTGGTCTCATCGTTTCCCCAGACAGCAAAGCCGCATTCACCGTTTTCATCAACAGTTCCCTGTCCGACTAAAAGACCCGCAGGGCTTAGTGCGACAATCATCAGTTCCTCATTTTCGGGTGCGTTTTCTATTGACGTCACCAGTAGACTCATATTTGAACCGGTGTTAACAGGGGCATCCCAGGGTACTTCAATATCATTCCTGTTTCTATATACCGCCGCTTCCTGATCCAGAGGCTCCGGATAGTTCAGGACGACCGCTTCGTCAACTTGTATCTGAAATCCCTGTCCGGGAGACCAGGGACTCATCGTTGAAAAACCAAACCCCGGAACCATAAACTCTCCTGCGGTGTTCTTAGCAATGATAACGTTATTAATAATTGACGAAAGTACATAGAAATCACTATTAGCTGAAGCGTCCAATTCGTAATCAGGGAAATAAGGGATGATGTTCCAGCCCTCTCTTATCGGCAGGTTTGAATCGAAAGGAATCTGAACACCAGCCCAGGTTCCCTCACAATCCTCGCTGACCTGAACATGATAACCCTCAACAAAGTTCCAGAACGGAATGTTATTAAAACCGCTTGCTGGAACACAGAAGTTTCCTATGCCATCCTTAAAGGAGATAATCTGATATTCATCTTCTCCAGTCCGGAATTGTTCAATCATCTGCAAGATATCAGGACCGCGGTCTTCTCCATCGCGATAGTACTCAGTAACAGGAGCGATATTCAGAGAAATCAGATTCCAACCGGTCTGTAAACTGACCGTCATTTCAACTCGCACGTCTATATGGATGGATACTTCACGATTAAGGACAGCGTCACCGTCGGTCAGTTCGAACTCAACTACGTAATCACCTGCATCTTCATTGGTTGTTTCCCACCTGAAGACGCCGGTTCCGTTGCCATCGTAGTTAAACTGAGCACCTTCGGGAACACCGTCTGTTGTAATATCCAGATCATCCCCGTCCACATCCATAGCTTCTACGATGAATAGAATCTGATCTCCGCCTACTTTTATAACGTCCTGCGGGAACTCAACCCAGACCGGCGGATCGTTGACCTCGTTGATTGTCAGAGTAAATGATTCAACAACGAAATCATCGCGGCGAGGAAGAGGAAGAGAAGAGCGAATAGCGAATAGCGAAGGACGAATGTAATCTCCTGTAGTTGGGGTTGTTCTCAACCCTGACGATCTTTGTACACTGCGCAATCGGCGAACGGGACCTCTGTCGCGGTCTATCTCTTCGTCGTGGGCGAAGACGAATATCTGGATACCTTCGGGAATGTTCAGGTTCTCCACTGGGGTGAAGTATAGAACGTTTTCATCGTCTTTTTCCATATTCAGGAATTCAGGAACATCGGGGAAATCGAAGAACAATTCGTCACCATCCGGGTCCTGGAAAACTTCATCCAGATCGGCGATGTCAACGCGGCGCGGATCGGGATCCTCGTTAATGGTCAGATCGGGGATCTCATTTATCACTATCGGTGGACGATTGACGTTTATGATGGTAATAGTTATATCAACTTCAGCATCGAGATCACCATCGGACAGGTTTATGGTCAATCCGTACTCACCGGCGTCATCAAATGTAGTCATCCAGTTGAAGCGGTAGGAATAATCACCTAAGTCTATGAATCCTGCCGCTTCGGGTAAGTCCGAAGAGTAGTCGAAGTCCAGATCATCACCATCGACATCGCTGCCGGTTACAGTGAACTGGATAAGTTCATTCTCGTTGCCTTCGACAGTTTCAGGATAATCGTCCCATACAGGCGCATCAATGCCTGAGGTGATGGTGAGCGTAAACGATTGTTCAACGACTCCATCATTGCCATCGTCTGCACCTACTGTGATCTCCACGCCACCCGGAAGGTTATAATTGTCATTCGGGCTGAAATATAGAACGCTATCTTCGTCAATATCCATATTCAATTCATCCGGAGCATCCTGGAAGTAGAAGATAAGCTCATCACCATCAGGATCGTGGAATATGGTATTCAGATCAGCGATATCAATCCTGCGCGGATCGGGGTCTTCCTCGATGGTAAGATCGTCTATCTGCCGGTCAATTACCGGATCACGGTTGACGTCCTTGACGGTGATAGTAATCGTCTCCTCACCTATTAAGCGTGGCTCACCGTCATCTCTTACGCGGATGACAATACCCTCGTAAACACCAGCCTGATCGAAGTCCGGCGTCCAGGTGAAGAAACTGCCTATTATTCGGGAGCCATCGGGCAGATTATCGGACTCGAAGGACAGGTTGTTGCCGTCAGGATCATCCGCTTCAAGCTGCAAGCTGAATTCCTCGCCCTCATCTAAATTCAGATCGCCGATTCCAACAAGTACAGGTGGGCGGTTGACGTTATTTACAAATATCGTCAGATCGGCAACTACCAGGACATCCCCGTTCGACAGAGTAAATGTTGCCGTGTATTCACCGGCGCTCTCAAAGTCGGTTTGCCATGTGAACGTGCCCGTTGCATCGTTGTTATCAATGAATGAAGCGTCACCCGGCAGGTCGTCCGATGTGTACGTAATAGTAACATCTTCGTTATCAGGATTGGCGCCCCTGACTGTGTATTGCACCTCTTCACCTTCGTCAACATAAACGGTATCCGGGATGTTGAGCCAGCTTATGCGGCTTACGTTGTCTACGGTTATAGTGATCGTTTCTTCATGAGAGAGTCGCGGATCACCGCTGTCCCAAACGCGGAATACTACACCTTCGTAAACACCAGCCTGATTATAACCGGGAGTCCAACTGAAGATGCTACCTTCCAGAGTTGCGCCCTCAGGCAGATTTTCAGTTTCAAAGGTCAGGTCGTCATCATCCGGGTCGTCAGCGGTAAGTTCGATGGATAGTTCTTCATCTTCGTCAATATCTCTGTCACCTATCTCACCTAATACCGGTGAACGATTTACATTTATAACCGTGATAGTGATAGTCTCTTCATGGGAACGATTTGGATCGCCATCGTCCAAAACCCGGAAAGTTACGTTATCATATTCACCGGCTTGGTCATAGTCCGGCGTCCAACTGAATTGGTTGCCTTCAAGCGTTGCTCCCTGAGGCAGGTTGTCAACTTCAAATCTTACGTTATCACCATCCGGATCGTCTGCGTCAAGTTGGAATAAAAGCAATAATTCCTCGCTTATTACCTGGTTGCCTATATCGGCAAGCACAGGAGGGCGGTTGGTGTTTAATACAGTAATCGAGATCGTCTCTTCATGGGACAGGCTTGGATCACCGCTGTCCCATACACGGAAGGTAATAGCATTATAAACACCGGCTTGCTCGTAATTTGGCGTCCATAGGAACATGCTGCCTTCAAGTGTTGCACCTTCAGGAAGGTTTTCAGCTTCAAAGGTGAAAACATCTCCGTCAGGATCGTTAGCCTCGAGTTGAAGCGTGAACTCCTCACCCTCGTTGATTTCAAGATTGCCAATGTCGGATAAGACAGGTGGGCGGTTTGTATTCAAAACGGTGATAGTAATGGTTTCTTCGACAGAAAGCCTCGGATCACCGTCATCCCAGGCGCGGAATGTAATACCATTATAAACGCCAGCCTGGTCATAATTTGGTATCCAACTAAATGAACTACCCTCGAGAGTTGCACCCTCAGGTAGATTTTCAGCTTCATAAGTTACATTATCACCATCAGGATCATCGGCATTAAGCTGGAATGCAAGCAACAATCCTTCACTTGCTTCCCGATTGTCAATATCAACAAGAACAGGTCGACGATTGATGTTAGTTACAGTAATTGAGATCGTTTCCTCATTTGACAGGCTTGGATCACCGTTGTCCCATACACGGAAAATAACACCGTTATATACACCGGCTTGTTCGTAATTTGGTGTCCAACTGAACAGACTACTTTCAAGTATTGCGCCTTCGGGAATGTTTTCAGCTTCATAGGTCAGATCGTCGTCGTCGGGATCATTTGCGTCAAGCTGGAGAATGAACACCTCGCCTTCGTTAATTACCTGATTGCCTATGTCGGATAAGACCGGTGGGCGGTTGGTATTCAGGACGGTAATAGTAATTGTTTCTTCATTAAAAAGACTCGGATCACCGTCATCCCAAACGCGGAATGTAATGCCGTTATAAACGCCAGCTTGGTCATAATCAGGCGTCCAACTGAACAGATTACCTTCAAGTGTTGCACCTTCAGGAAGGTTTTCAGCTTCGAAAGTCAGATCGTCGTCGTCGGGATCATTTGCATCAAGTTGGAGTGTGAACTCCTCACCCTCGCGAAGTTCAAGGTTGCCGATTTCGGTCAGTGTCGGGGCATGATTAATCGGATTAACGGTAATGGTTATGCTTTCCTCTTCAGACAGGCGCGGGTTGCCATCATCCCAGACCCGGAAAATCACACCCGCATGTTCACCGACATCATCGGAACTTGGCGTCCAACTGTATAAGCTACCTTCCAACGTAGATCCTTCAGGAAGGTTTTCAGCTTCATAGGTAACATTATCACCATCCGGATCATCAGCCTGAAGTTGAAGCGTGAATTCTGTACCTTCATATAATACCAGATCACCTATTTCTGTCAGAACAGGCGCTTGGTTAACGTCGTTTACAGTAATAGTATCGGTCTCTTCCTCGGATAATTGTGGATCACCATCGTCCAATACACGGAAGACTATACCATTGTAATCACCTGCCTGATCGTATTCCGGTGTCCAACTGAACAAGCTGCCTTCAAGGGTTGCACCTTCGGGGAGATTGTCAGCTTCATAAGTCAGATTATCCCCGTCAGGATCGAATGCTTCAAGTTGCAGGTTGAACTCTTCCCCCTCGTCGATTTCAAGATTTCCGATGGCTGTCAAGACGGGCGGACGGTTAACTCCGTGAACTGTAATAGTAATAGTTTCCTCTTCAGATAGGTTTGGATTCCCATCATCCGTCACACGGAAAAGTATACCGTTGTAGATACCTGCTTGATCATAATCAGGTGTCCAACTAAACAGTCTGCCCTCGAGGGTTGCACCTTCAGGCAGGTTATCCGCTTCGTAAGTCAGATCATCGCCATCCGGATCGTTTGCCTCAAGTTGTAAAATGAACTCTTCGCCCTCTGTTAAATCCAAATTACCGATATGCGTTAAAACAGGTGGGCGGTTGAGATTGATAACGGTAATTGTAATGCTTTCTTCATTGAACAACTGCGGATCGCCATCATCCCAGACGCGGAATACAACGTCGTCATATTGACCAGCCTGATCGTCGTCAGGCGTCCAACTGAATAATCCATGCGACAAGAGTGTCGCATCTACTGGTAGATTTTCAGCCTCATAAGTCAGGTTATCACCATCCGGGTCATCAGCATTGAGTTGCAGGCTGAACTCTTCGCTTTCTTCAATTCCAAGGTCACCGATGGCTGTTAGAACCGGAGCGCGGTTGACGTTATGAACGGTGATGGTGATAACTTCTTCGCCCGACAATTGGGGATCACCGTCATCCAGAACGCGGAACGTTACACCGTTGTAATCACCGGCTTGATTGTAGCCGGGAGTCCAACTGAATAATCCATGCGACAAGAGTGTCGCATCTACTGGCAGGTTTTCAGCTTCATAAGTCAGATTGTCATCATCAGGATCATTGGCTTCAAGTTGAAGTGTGAATTCCTCACCCTCGTCAATTTCCAAGGTTCCAATCTCAGTCAATACCGGCGCCTGGTTGACATCGTTGACAGTGATAATGATGGTTTCCTCATCGGACATACGCGGATTGCCGTCGTCCCACACACGGATAATAATGTCCTCGTAAACACCCGCCTGGTCGTATCTCGGAGTCCAACTGAAGGCGCTGCCCTCAATAGTCGCTCCTTCGGGCAGATTTTCTCCCTCGAAAGTCAGGTTATCATCATCAGGATCGGTGGCGTGAAGCTGGAAAGAAAGCTCCTCGCCTTCATTTACCACTTGGTCTTCGATTTCTGCCAAGGTTGGTTCGCGATTGACATCGCCGACAATTATAGTAACACTCTCTTCTGCGGACATACGCGGATCACCGTCATCCCAGACGCGGAAAATTACGTCTTCATAAATACCCGTTTGGTCATTGTCCGGCGTCCAACTGAACAGACCGCTCGACGAGAGTGTTGAGCCTGCTGGCAGGTTTTCAGCTTCAAAGCTAAGCTCGTTACCATCCGGGTCGGTTGCTTCCAATTGAAGTGTGAATTCCTCCTCTTCGTCAATGGTTAATTCACCTATCTCTGACAAGACCGGCGGGCGGTTGAAATCGTGGATGGTGATAGTTATACTTTCCTCATTCGAAAGCGATGGTTCACCATCATCACAGACACGGAAAATGACATTCTCATAAACGCCAGCCTGGTTTAAATCCGGCGTCCAACTGAAGATATCTCCTTCGAGTGTTGCGCCTTCCGGCAGGTTCTCAGCTTCGAAGGTTAGATCATCACCATTCGGATCAGTCGCGTCGAGTTGTAATGTGAATTCCTCCAGTTCGTCAAATTCCAGGTTGCCAATATCAGCCAGGACAGGTGGTTGGTTGTCACATGAGCCGATTAACGATATAACCAATTCTCCTTCGTGCGGATCGTTTGATGTGAAGACCAGGTCAGCGGCGTAAGTTCCGGACGCATCCGGTGCAAAGGTTACTGTAACTTCTTCGCTATCATCGTCTCCAACAACAACGGTAAATGCGGCGTCGAACTCTACGCTGAAACCATTGCCGTCAACAACAATATCACTTACTATCAAGCCTTTACCGCCTTCGTTGGTAATGGTAATAACTCCTTCAATCGTTTCACCGCCTTGAGTTGTTCCAAAGTCCAGTAGGTCGGGTAATGCGATGATATTGGGTGAAATATCAATAATGCGCATACCGCTTATTCTGTCTGCTATGTATGCGTAGTTACCGAGAGTCACAACCTCGTAAGCTCGTCCGGGTGTATCAAACACTTTAACTTCTTCCGGTTGTTCAGGATCGGAGATGCTGACTATGCGCAATCCATCCCGGTCGCAGGCTAAATAAGCATAATCGCCAAGAACACTAACGTCACCAGCGGATCCCTCTGTCTCCAGGGAACTGATTAATTCGGGATTTTGCGGGTCAGAGACGTCTATAATGCAAAGACCACTCAAATTCGCTGCGTAGGCGTAATTACCTTCAACGACCACGTTCATAGCGATTCCCTGTATCTGGCAATTGCTTGTTTCATGGGGATCTTCCGGATCGGATATATCAATAATACGCAGACCCTCCAACATATCAGCGATATAGGCATAATTTCCTTCAATGGTGATACCCATTGATAGACCAGGTGTGTCATAACCTCCCACCGAATCAGGATTTTCCGGATCGGATATGTCAATCACCAGTAGACCGCTCGAATCATCAGCTACATAGGCATAATCATCGATCACAACAACGTCGCGTGCATTCACTGGAGTATCGTATATACCCATCAGCTCAGGATTGTCCCGGTTGGAAATGTCTATGATATATAGTCCTTGTAATCCAGATGCCAGGTAAGCATAATCACCGACAGCGTCTATACCGTTAGAGCCCCTTGGGGTTTCATAATCACCTAACGGGTTTGGGTTGCTCGGATTGGAAATGTCTATGATGCAAAGCCCAATGTTCTTGTCGGCTATATACGCATAATCTCCTTCTATGTCCACACAGCGCGCCGACTCACCCAGACGTACTAACCCTTCACCAGTAATCGGTACGGTCTTTTCCCCGGTTTGTCCATCATTTGATGTAATGGTAATTGTTCCATCGTAGATTCTGCCTGTCTCAGGCGCAAAGACTACGGAAACAGTTTCATAATCATCAGGCGTAATTGTAAATTCACCATAGAAGCCAATATAGAAATCATCTTCATCAACAGAAATGTCTGAAACAACTAAATCTACATCTCCTTCGTTATAAATACGGAGATTTATCCGCTCGCTCTGATTAACCCACACCCATTCAAAATCCAATTGTTCCGGATAAACGGCAATACGAGGCGCTAATACGGTAATAGAGATAGTTTCTTCATCAAACCTTTCCGGATCGCCGTCATCCCAGACCCGGAATATTATACCTGAATGCTCACCAGTTTGATGATATGCCGACGTCCACCTGAATAAACCATCTTCCGATAAGGTCGCTCCCTGTGGCAGGTTTTCGGCCTCGTATGTTAAATTGTCTTCTTCGGGGTCTTCAGCTTCAAGTTGAAGTGTAAATTCTACCTCTTCAACGATAATCTGATCCTCTATTGGTGATAATACAGGAGGAGAGTTGCTGTTATGAACAGTGATAGTGATTGATTGCTCGTCATACAGATCAGGACCGCCGGCAAATGACCAGACTCTGAACGTAACTCCTTCATAAACCCCCGCTTGTTCAAAGTCCGGTGTCCAATGAAAGACATTGTCACCGTCGATTCGAGAACCATCCGGGAATGATCCATCCGGTGGTATTGGTTGAAAGATATAGAAAACCAAATTCGCGCCTTCATAATCAAAAGCTTCAAGTTGGATTGTAAGTTCTTCACCTTCATATACATCCTGGTCATCAATATGCGCTAACACCGGTGCAACAATGACATTGTTGACGGTGATTGTGATAGTTTCTTCGTCAGATAATAGTGGAATATTGACATCATAGATACGGAATCTCACATCCTCATAAACACCAGCCTGGTCGTAATCCGGTGTCCAGGTAAATATGTTGCTGTCCAGAACGGCGCCCTCAGGTAAGTTATTTGCAAAGAAAGATATTTTATCACCATCAGGATCGTAAACTTCAAGCTCGAGCATGAACTCCTCTCCCTCATCTATGTCCAGATCACTGATTTCTTCCAATACCGGCGGACGATTAGGCACATTTACCGTAATAGTGATGGTTTTTTCGTCCATCTTTTGCGGGTAACCGTCATCCAGAACACGGAACAGAACTCCCTCGTGAACCCCGATCTGATCCTCCTCCGGCGTCCAACTGCACACATTGCCCTCGAGTGTTGCTCCTTCGGGTAAATTCTCAGCTTCAAAAGTCAGAGTGTTTTCGTCAGGATCGTCAACATAAAGGTAAAACTCTAATGTCAGCCCGTAATTGGTTGACATATCCACAAGTTCGATAAACCTCGGTTGGTGATTACCTTTGATGACTAAAATATTGATAGTTTCCTCATCTACCATATTCGGTGTACCATCATCTATAACCCGGAATACAACATCCGGATATCCTCCGGTCTGATCTTCTTCGGGCGTCCAACTGAATATATCATCTTCTATCGTGGCGCCTTCAGGCAGATTATCAACCTCGAAGGTCAGGTTGTCGTTATCAGGATTTTCTGCCTCAAGCTGCAGTGTGAATCCCACTTCAGTTTCTAACGTCAGTTCTCCGATTTCTGCAAGTACGGGCGGCAGGTTATCATCGGCTACCCGGATAGTAATAGAATCTTCATCCGACATTCGCGGTTCACCATCGTCCCAGACCCGGAAGATGACATTTTCATATACACCGGATTGTTGGTGGGTCGGCGTCCAACTGAACACGTTGTCATCCAACGATGAACCTTCGGGCAGGTTTTCAGCTTCGAATGTCAAATTATCATCATCCGGGTCGGCAGCCTCAAGTACAAAGCTGTACTCCTCAGTCTCACCTATTGAGATGTCTCCTATTTCATATAACACCGGTGCGCGATTAACATGAACTACGGTAATCATGATTGTTTCTTCATCGGATAATCCGCCGAAATCCGGATAACCATCCCATACGCGAATGACTATTCCTTCGTAAACGCCTATCTGATCGTGTGTCGGTGTCCAGCCAATCCGGTTCCATGCTATGAATTCTGCGCCCTCGGGTAGGTTTTCGGCTTCATACTGAGGGGTTTTTGGGTCAGGATCAGAGGATTCCAGTTGCAACACCCATTCCTCACCGGCGCCGATTACCTGGTCTCCGATTTCAGCGAGTACTGGCGGACGGTTAGTATTATTGACATAAATGCGGACGACAGCCTCATCGATTAAGCTTGGATCGCAATCATCTGCTACCCGAAAAAGTACATCATAGTAATATAATGCCTGATCATAGTCCGGCGTCCAACTGAAAGTATTTCCATCAAACGCCGAGCCTTCGGGCAGGTCTTCCGCTTCATAAGTCAGGTTGTCACCGTCAGGATCGATGACTTCGAGCTCAAGTATAAATTCTACTCCCTCTCTTGCCTGCAAGGTATCATTGTGCGAAATATTTATAAAATCAGGTGGGAAATTGATGTCGCGTATATGAATAGTCAATGGCTGCTCATCCGATAAGCGCGGTTGACCGTCGTCCCATACGCGGAACAATATCTCGAAGTCGCCTGTCTGACTGTGATTCGGTTCCCAATTGAAGAGTGTATCGTTTAATATTCGCGCACCCTGCGGCATATTTTCCGCTTCAAATGTCAGGTTGCCCTCATTAGGATCGCTGGCATAAGGAAGCAGTGAAAATTCAATTAATTCCGCTTCGTCTGAATATAAGTCTTCTATCTCGGAAAATATAGGTGGGAAATTTTCATATTCCAGAACAGTGACGGTAATGGTATCAGGCTTAGAGCTCAATGGTGGGTAGCCATCATCAGTGGCAATGAAGATTATTTGGTATTCCCCCGCTTGATCAGAAGTCGGCCTCCAGATGAACCGGTTATTCTCCATATAAGCGCCTAAAGGTAGATCTTCTCCTATGATAGTTACGTTATCGCCATCCGGATCACTTGTTTCAAACTGATGAATAAATTCTTCTTCTATAATAATTTCCTGATCACCCATGCTTACAAAACCCGGTTGGAGGTTGACATTTATTACTGTAAGGGTAATACTTTCCTCGTCAAATAAACGTGGATCACCGTCATCCCAGACGCGGAAAATAATGCCGGAATATTCACCTGACTGACTATTGTCCGTCTCCCAGGTAAACAGATCGTCTTCCAAAGTTGAACCTTCAGGTAGATTCTCGCCTTCATAAGTCAGGTTATCATCATCAGGATCATTAGCTCGAAGCCGAATTGTGAAATATTCCCTCTCGTTCATTTCGCGATTGCCGATATGCACCAACACCGGCGGGCGATTGACGTCACCAACGGTGATGATGATGGTTTCTTCGTTCGATCGGCTGGGTTCACCATCATCCACTACACGGAATATAACATCCTGGTAAATACCAACCTGGTCGTCAGCCGGCGTCCAACTGAACAGACCATCTTCAAGCGTCGCACCTTCGGGCAGGTTTTCAGCATCAAAGGTCAGAACGTCATCATCATCCGGATCGGTCGCTTCAAGTTGAAGAGTGAATTCCTGATCAACCTCCAATTCCAAATTGCCGATTTCTGTAAGTTCGGGCGGACGGTTATTATTGTTGACGGTAATGGTGATTGTTTCTTCATCGGACAGTTGTGGATCACCATTATCACGAACTATGAAGACGATTCCTTCATAAACGCCTGCTTGATTATAATTAGGCGTCCAACTGAACAGATCACCATCAAGATCGGCTCCAATGGGAAGGTTTTGTGCAACGAAAGTCAGGTCATCGCCGTCCGGATCATCAGCTTCGAGTTGGAGCGTGAACACTTGCCCTTCGTCAATATCCAGAGCACCTATCCCCGATAGTACCGGAGGATGATTGTCAACATCAACTGTAATGGTGATGCTTTCTTCATTAGACATTTGCGGATCACCGTCATCCCAGACACGGAATATCACGTCATAGTAAACACCGGTTTGATCTTCATCCGGCGTCCAACTGAACAGACCGTCTTCGAGTGTTGCGCCTTCGGGTAGGTTTTCGGCTTCATAGGTAAGGTTGTCGTCATCAGGGTCGGTTGCTTCAAGTTGAAGCGTGAATTCCTCGTCTACGGATAGATCCAGGTTGCCGATATGAGTTAGCACTGGAGGAAGATTGCCAACTTCAACCGTAATAGTAATTGTTTCCTCTTCAAACAGGCGCGGGTCGCCATCGTCTCTGACGCGGAAAATAATACCCTCGTGATCGCCTGCTTGGTCATTATCCGGTGTCCAGCTAAACAGATCATCCTCAAGTGTTGAGCCTTCAGGCAGGTTCTCGGCTTCAAAGGAAAGGTTATCATCGTCAGGATCGGCTGCCTCAAGCGTGAGTGTAAATTCTTCACCGGCTGTTAACACCAGATTCCCAATAGAAACTAATACCGGCGGAAGGTTGACGTTATTAACTGCGATAGTGACAATCTCGAAGTCGGACAGATTCGGATCACCATCATCGATTACTCTGAATACTACACCTTCATAAGAGCCAGCCTGGTCGTAATCAGGCGTCCAACTGAACAGATCGTCCTCTAATGCTGCCCCTTCAGGCAGATTCATAGCTGTAAAGAATAAATTGTCATTGTCCGGGTCACTTGCTTCAAGCTGGAATGTGAATTCCTCTCCTTCTTCCAACTCTAAATTGCCAATTGCCGTTAATACAGGAGGGAGATTGACGTCGCCAACGGTGATCGTGATGATCTCCAGATCGAATAAACTCGGATCGCCGTCATCCCTGACAATGAAGGCGACACCTTCATAAACACCTGCCTGATCGTTACTCGGCGTCCAACTGAATAAGTCGCCCTCTAATGTAGCCCCTTCAGGCAGATTCATTGCTTGGAAGGAAAGGTTATCACCATCCGAATCGCTTGCTTCAAGTTGAAGTGTAAACTCTTCGTTCTCTTCTATCTGCAGATTGCCAATTTCAGCTAACACCGGCGGGCGATTGACGTTGTTGACCATAATTATGATAGTCTCTTCGTCAGAGCGATTGGGATTGCCGTCATCCACAACTCGAAATACAATGCCCTCGTATATCCCGTACTGCTCATACGTCGGCGTCCACCTGAACAGGTCATCTACCAGCGTGGCTCCTTGCGGCAGGTTTTCGGCTTCAAACGTGAGGTTGTCACCATCGAGATCGTCTGCTTCAAGCAGTATGCTTAACGTCTCATTCTCATTTACGACCTGGTTGCCAATGCCAGTTAGCATCGGCTGACGGTTAATATCAAAAACGGTAATGGTGATTGCATCCTCGTTGGACAGATTCGGATTGCCATCATCAATAACACGGATGATGATATTCTCATAAACGCCTGCTTGTTCGAAATTAGGTGTCCAACTAAACATATTTCCGTTCAAGGTTGCGCCTTCAGGCAGGTTCTCAGCTTGATATGACAGGTTATCCCCATCCGGATCGGTCGCATCAAATATTATGGTTAGCTCTTCACCTTCATCTGTTTCCTGGTTACCAATATCAGATAAAACCGGTGGGCGATTGAGGTTGGTAACTGTAATGATTATTGTTTCTTCTTCGGATAATTGCGGATCGCCGTCATCCCAGACACGGAAGATGATGCCCTCGTAAACGCCTGCCTGGTCAATATTCGGCGTCCAACTGAACAGATCGTCTTCAAGGATTGCACCTTGAGGCAGGTTTTCCGCTTCAAAAGATAAATTGTGATTATCCGGATCTGTCGCTTCAAGCTGCAATGTGAATTCCTCTTCCTCCTGGATTTCCAGGGCACCGATTGCAGATAGGACAGGTGATCGGTTAGCGCCGATACCGGTCAGTGTAACGACGAACTCACCCTCATCCGGATCGTTAGAAGTAATAGTCAATTCACCAGCGTAGTCACCGGCAGTCTCAGGTGAGAAGGATACCGTTATTATGGTTTCATTGCCTGGTATGAGAGTAAACTCTCCATTGAAATCATCTTCAAACACTTCACCATTGATTACGATGTCGGAGATAGTCAGGTCTTTACCTCCTATATTAGCAATGGTAACCTCGATCTCTTCGGTCTGCCCGACTGTAACCGTGCCGAAGTCCAGCGGAGTCGGTGATATATCAATATCAGGTGAGATGTCAACGATGCGCAGTCCGCTTTCGCCATCTGCGATGTACGCATAGTTTTCAACGATGTCAATAGCAAAAGCCTTTCCAGGTGTATCGTAGGCAATGATTTCTTCAGGGTTTTCCGGATCGGAAACGTCTATTATGCACATTCCATCATCGTAGTCCGCCACGTAAGCATAATGACCGGAAATGGTAACGTTTCGCGCAGAACCGGGCGTCTCGTAGAATCCGACCTGTTCAGGATCGCGCGGATTGGACACATCGACAATGCAAATACCGGTTCCAACTGCTATATAAGCGTAATCTCCCTGAACTGTGAGATTTATGGCGATAGAAGGCGTTTCAAATTCTGCTGCCAATTCGGGATCTGTCGGATCGGAGACGTCAATTATCTGCAATCCGCCCAGGAAATCCGCTATATAAGCGAAGTTTCCTGCAACCGCAACTCCCATAGCGTCCCCCGGCGTGTCATAATCCCCAACTTCATTCGGGTTGCGGGGGTTGGAGACGTCAATTATGCGCAACCCGCTGCTATCGTCGGCTACGTAAGCATAGTTACCCACTACGGCAACGTCATAGGCAAGCTCGGGGGTGTCGAATGAACCGACTTGGTCCGGGTCATCAGGATTAGAGACGTCAATTATGTAAAGTCCGTTTTGACCAAACGTTACGTAAGCGAGGTTATTACGGTATGTTGCGCTCTCCGCACCGCGGTTTGTACGGAACAAGCCTATCTGCTCCGGATTTCCCGGATCGGATACATCCATCACCAGAAAACCTTTCCGTGAATCCGCCACGTAAGCATAATTCCCGGAAACGATTACGTCACGGGCGTATTCCCGTTCGGGTTCTATACAGCTCCCGGTAAGTGTAACGGTTGCTTCACCGGATTGGTTTCCATTGGAAGTAATGGTGAGCGTTGTGTTATACCCATTCTCTTCTTCGGGGGTAAAGTTAACGTTAATGTCCAGGCTTTCATCCGGTTCAAGCGTAAATTCACCACCAAAATTGGTCTCGAAAGCATCATCGTCAACGGAAATATCGGTTACGTGAAGATCTGCATCGCCATCGTTGCTGATAGTCAGCGTCAGGTCTGCATCCTCGTCTAACCAAACAATGCCGAAATCGAGAGCATTGTCAGATAAGGTTATAATAGGAGCCCGGACGATAATATTAATAGTTTCATTATCGGACATAACAGGATCACTATCATCGTTAACGCGGAAGAAGATACCGTTGTGTACGCCAGCCTGATTGTATTCCGGTGTCCAGCGGAACCGGTTTCCGTTCAGGGTAGCGCCCTGTGGGAGGTTTATCGCTTCAAAGCTTAGGTTGTCATTATCAGGATCGGTTGCTTCAAGTTGAAGTGTGAACTGCTCACCGGCGATTAACTCCTGATCGTCGATTTGTTCCAGCAAAGGCGGACGATTGATATTATTGACCGTGATGGTGATGGTTTCTTCGTTCGACATACGAGGATCACCGTCGTCCCAGACTCGGAAGATTATACCATTGTAAACACCTGCTTGATCGAAGTCCGGCGTCCAACTGAACCGGTCACCGTTTAAAGTTGCACCTTCGGGTAGGTTTTCGGCTTCAAAGGTCAGATTGTTACCGTCGGGATCGGTTGCTGTCAGTTGACGCGTATACTCAGTATCTTCATTTACCACCATATTCCCGATGCTTGACAGTACAGGTTCATGGTTGACTTCATAAACTGTAATGGTGATGGTTTCCTCAACCGATAGTTGTGGACTGCCGTCATCCTGGACACGGAAGATTATTCCTTCGTAAACGCCAGCCTGATCGGCGTCCGGCGTCCAACTGAACAGACTGCCCTCTAACGTTGCGCCTTGCGGCAGGTTTTCTGCTTCATAGGATAGGTTATCACCATCCTGATCATTGGCTTCGAGCTGAAGTGTGAACTCTTCCTCTTCATCTATCTCAAGGTTGCCGATTGCGGTCAGAACCGGTGCGCGGTTGACGTTATTGACAGTAATTGCGATCG
>JAVCDD010000271.1 GCA_030765125.1 Candidatus Hatepunaea meridiana | reverse complement strand
TCGCTGGGCTAATTCCATTCCGCCTACGGCTTCATTCCATTAGCCCAGCGAAATAACGCCACAGGCAGCACAAGAAAACGGGAATTATAATTGTCGCTGACTGGGAAGAATAATTGTCGTTCATCAAGCATTATCTTCCCAATTGATAGACTCTCTAATCCACCCATCTGTTCTAACTGTATGTTCCTGAAAAGTAAATAACTCTTGACTCAGCATCGGGGTTCTTGGTGGATCTAAGTTTAGAATCGCGGGATTGGAAATTCCTCGTAATAATTCTTTCGGGTATTTCTCTGTAGGAGTATAAAAAAAATAACTATAAAACTTTTTGAAATAACTACGAATTTTGGTTAACACAATTTCTATTGGAGTAACTCCTTAGTGAATTATCAAGGAAGCGTTTTACTCACATTCTTAAAATATGATAGTATAAAACTAAAAATCCAGATTATTAAATTATTTACATCTGTATCACCAATATAACCTGAGGCACTTATCTGGTTAAGTTTGTTATTCGACACAAAAAACCAACCTGAATCATTTACTATTGGTTCAAAACTAAAGCCGATTCTGAAATCTTCAAACATCCATTCAAATTGATAAGAACCATCTTCCTCTTGACTTTCGTGCAAGTGTGGGAACTGGTTTAAACCAAACCCTTGTATCTGAAAATATGATATTATGCTCTGAATACTTGATAATACTCTTTTTACCTCGTTTGATATTTCTGGTTGTTCAATACTTTCAGCCATTTTCAATGCTTTTTGTAATGAGCTATTATCAATATCCGAATATCCATACAACCTTGATTGTATATTAGTACTCCCCTGCGTTTGTTCAATACCAGATTCGCTTAAGTGTAATCTAGTAGATATAGAGTTCACACTTTCCGTAAAGATACATTTGGTATCGAATTGATATTGATCTGTTTGAGGTGGCTCTTCAAAATTAAAAAGGTTTGAAGATTCAGAATATATTGCAATGGTAGAACCGGTTGAAAATCCTTCAATATTTTCTATCATAATTATATAGGCTCCAAAGCTTTTTTTAAGTGGTCTGAAAAACACCACTGCATAAGATTATGTGCACGTTTGTTAAAATAATCTAGTTTACCTAACGCTTCATCAATATTAATCTCAAAGCAAAAGAAATCACTATCCATTAGGAAACAGGTTTCTAATCTGTCAGGTTTCGTAACTAATTTGGTGATAAGACGAACCACACTAATTTTATCTTTCAGTAATATTTCATGTCGGTTCTCGGATTTTAGGAGTGAATCTGTAATTTTAGGTGCTCCCGTAATTCCAAGGATATGGGGTTCAATTAACTCTGCCCAGTCAACATTGTCGAGTTTTAGTTCTGACCTTTTAATCACATCAATATATCTTAAGCCTATTCTTGTAAAATCATTTGGTGTGTAATGTTTTATTAGAGCCTTGAAAGGTATGGTAAGTCGTTTTTTAAAATCTTGCCAATTTTGGTATTTATTGGTCGATAATGATATCGAAGAATGAGTCAAACCAGCCACCCAATAACCATCACTTGATGTGAATTTATGAATCTTCTGTTGATTTGGATGAATCAATTGATTCAGAAATTCTGGCGGCTGGATAGGTTGCCCGATTTGTGAAGGGTTGACCTGTAACTCAATATTTTCTTCGTAACCAGGAAAATCACTTCTAACCTCGTCCTGAAAATCAACTGGAACATCTGTATCAATTCTCAATATCGGATTGTACCTGAGTTCACAGATAACCTGCTCAAGTGGGTTCTTCTTAAAAACAACTCTTTCTGTTTCCGGAAACGGCATTTTCTATCCTCTAAAACCTTTAGTTCAACTAAATGATAACGCATCATTCATCATAAAGTTCCTGTGCAATGAATAGCCATCTATCCTTAATATAAGTTAAATAAGGATGGTAATAGCACAAGCATATGAAAGTAAATTAAGCATTAATTACAACAAAAGCGAACTTAAAAAATCACACAACTTACACACCTTACTCGGCTTATACTCCTGCTGGACAGCCTGGTTGCGTGGTAGGGTGCGTGGACGAGTGAGCGAGTTAACGGGTGAACGAGTGATCGGGTAACCGATGCCACCCGGTGAACAGATCGGAACGATAAACAGTATCTGTTTCATGGTTCGATTTATGTTAGACTGTTTTGTGCGATAGGTGTAGACTAAGTATCAAGTTTAAGATAGTTAACTGTTTTGGGAAATGCAAGGGTTCATTAATTGTTATATTGTTGGATTGTGAACTAAGGGAACAAATCCAGTCATCGAGCTGACCGGGGCACCCGGTGGACTGAAGTCCGCCCTCCAAGGTTTCAATTAGGGATATCCCGGGATGCGGGCGCTCCAAGGCTACGAAGCTTAATTAACCATATTTCCATCTAAGTTCACTTGATAATCCTTCTAGACCAGGGAACAGAGTTGATTCACTAATTCCGTTTCTTGCTAAATCTTCTTTAATTGCACTACGATGATCATGAGGTCTTAATTTCAATTTAATTATTCTTGGGTGTTTTTCATTTGCTGCCAACTCATAAAATCCATCTTTTTTCTTACCATGAATAGTGAAGCATCCCCTTTGGGCATGAACTCTCATATCAATGTAGGCTGAATTGGTAGCAGCAGGATATTCTGGTATCGCATCAAATTTGAGATATAATCCCATTATTTTGTCAGTGTAATCTGAAGTATAAATTAAAGAACCATCAATATTATAATCATTTAGAATCGCTTCCTTCACACCATTAACTTTATTAAGCCAATAAGGATCAATAATCCATACAACCGGGATATTTCCTCTCCTTACATCTCTAACTGCAAAATATAGAGCGATTAACGATCCCATTGTCCAATCCAGCAAACGTGTTGGTGCACCATAATGTTGCATTAGATGATACCACTCCCAATCCCAATAAGTTGTGTTTCTATTAACTGTGAATGTTGGTGCTTTTTGCACGAACTCATCATAATTCAATTCTTCCCGATAAATATCCCAGTTACGTCCCCTCATGATTCCTGGATAGAGTTTATTACTAAGGTCGGATTCACCTCTAAACCATAAATCGCCTGTTTTCCAATATTTACATATATATTGCACATATTCCAAGAAGCCCACGACCGATATAATGGATCTTGTGTTAATCATTATGTTTTCCTCTGTCCTCTTAAAGGAATCTGTTTTCATTATTTACACCTTAATATTTTTAATTACGATTTACATCCACTACATGCTATGTATCCCGTCAAGGTCAAGGTCGCTTAATCTAACTCAGCCCGTTGGGGGGCGGGTTGGTTTTTTATTTAATACCTAAATCTGATTTTTGTATTCTATGTATTTTATCCATTAGATCGTTACTATCTGTATTTAACAATACATAAAATTGTTTCCAATCCAATACTCCATCTCCTAATTTATCTTTGTTTTTTCTAAATATATCTGTGTAATTTTTTAATTCGTCAACTGCCTCATTACACAAATAATTCTTTCCTACCTTTGTGGCTTTTAAAAGTTCTCTCAATGATTTATACACATTAAGTATAACGCTTTCTTCATTTTTTTCGAGTTTAATTATTTCGTGTCTTGTTTCAATATTTATATCATAAAGTAGACCTATTATATTTTCATAAGATAGTTTTTTATACTCATACATTTTTTGATACCGGTATTCCTTTTTCGCTACACATATTCCTATGAGAAACAATATTATCATTACTATTGTCTGTATATTTGTAGGATCCAGACACCAAAATCTTCTCTTACCATTGTTTACGAGATGCTTTTCTTCCATTATTCTTTTCCCTTGATTTAATAAATCTATCCCGTCAAGTGCAAGGTCTTTTAATTTAACTCAGCCTGTTGAGAGGGCGGGTTGTTAAATATGTATGTCTGTAATATTAGAACTATTCTATGTTCATAAACGGGTGTGTTTTATAATATGAACTGAGTATTCTTGTATGAACATTAAGATTATTATAAAACAAAATTTCATATACTGACCAAAATTCATATTTATTTCCAATAATATCATAGTATTCACATAGTATACCAAAATATATAGGTTTATTGGTTTCGATGACTTCATTATTATCGTCTGTTATTATAATAGTACTCTCGTCGATTGATTTATTAGTAATATTGCCTCTTATGGAGAACATTCTATTAGCTTTACAAATATGTGGTTCACCCGGTAGAATGACATTTTTAAGGGTAGCGTTATTAATAATATTGTTAATTGAATCAGATGGTGTACCGATCATACCGCTCTTTGTTAGACAATTAAATGCTGGTGTATCTCCAGAAACATTAATATCATAAGCAAACCTTATTTCAGATAATATTCCAGGTTTATTTGTTGATGTATTTACTATAACTCTTAGAGAATCTGAAGTATTAATAAATGTTAATAAGGATATTTTGTTGGATGTTTTCATTTCGGAAAGACCCTCATTGGTTAATTTAAGTATATTATTTGTTTGGAATATTGCTATTGTTGCGACAATAATTGCCACTATACTAGCTATAGCTAAGATACTATCCCACAAATTTCTTTTACCATCATTCTTGTTTTCTTTATTTTCCAATATAACCTCGAATATTCTTTTACTCCCTTCACGGCTAACACATCTTACACGGCTCATATTCCTGTTCAAGAGCCTGTTCTCGTGTCAGGGCACTTAGACGAGTGTGCGAGTTACCGGGTGAACGAGTGATCGGGTAACGGATGCCACCCGGTGAACAGAACAGGACGTTAAACAGTATCTGTTTCATGGTTCAATTTATGTTAGATTATATTTAACTATAGGTGCAGATTAAGTATCAAGTTTAAGATAGTTAACTGTTTTGGGAAATGCAAGGGTTCATTAATTGTTAAATTGTTGGATGCTGGATTCCCAATCAAGTTGGGAATGAGGTGAGTTTAACATCCCTTAAGTTAGCGCTTATAGGGCAAGCCCCCTGCACTCCCACAGAAAACAGAATACAGAACGTCAGAAATCAGAACAAGGACTGCGAAGCTAACTAACTAACACCAAACGAAAACCGATGCCGCCGGTCCTGTAGTACCGGCTGCGCCTGCGGCGGTAAACCGAGCGGCAGTACCTTGGAAGGTTGTTCCACGAGCCGCCCCGCAACACGCGGGTATCCCCACGGGATTTTTCTACCCATGGAGAACCATCATCCGGAGCGCCTTTATAATTACCATGCCAATCATCCTCGCACCACTCCCAGACGTTTCCATGCATATCGTACAGCTTCCAATTATTGGGTTCCAACTGACCTACCGGATGCGTCTTATCGTCAGAGTTACGGTTAAACCAGGCGTATTTCTCCAGCTCGTTGTCATTGTCTCCGAAACAATATTGGGTTTTGCTTCCCGCTCTGCAGGCATATTCCCACTGTGCCTCGGAAGGTAAACGATAGTTGCCTCCACCTTTCTCAGTAAAGCGCGCGTTTAACCTTTCGCAGAATTCCTGTGCATCATCCCACGAAACGCGTTCAACCGGGTTATCAGGACCCTTGAAACGAGACGGATTAGTTCCCATTATCGCTTCATATTGTGCTTGTGTAACTGGTATCGCCGAGATATTAAACGGTTTTATTATAACCGAATGAACTGGTTTTTCATCGTCGTATTCCTCGCTCCCCATTTGGAATGCCCCGCCTTCAATTTCGACCATGTTTTTATCTATCTGTGCTATAACCTCCTGAACACTGCGAACGGAGCTGGTTGGTTTGGTTTCTTTTTTATCTTCTTCCTCTTCCTTGAATTCTTTTGAGGCTTCACTGATATCATCCCTGAATTCTTTGCTTGACAACCATTTGCGTCCGATATCAGTTTTGAGTATTCTGCATAGATGCTCATATTTCTTTAGAACATCAACAGCTTTGTCAAATATACTTTTCGCAATTCGAATATCGGTCTGCTTTAAACTATCGATCCATTCAATATGAGGTTCCCTGTAGTCTCTCAGCTTTTCAGCCAGGAAAGTTCCGATTTGATATCTTTCATCGTTAGCTAAGGTTATGGTTGCATCTAACGCCTTAATTAAATCTTCATAATTTTCCTCATCCATCGCTTCATTAAACAGTATCTTCTTTGGATCAAACTTGGTATCATCGTCATCACTTTCTCCTTCCAACCTGACAATTCGTGATTTCACGGTGATTCTATTCAACAATCGAATAATAGCGCGTGGATTTCGTTTTGCCGGTACCCCATTTACCAAAAACACCGATTGTTATTGGATCGTGTGTCTCGGCAGCGGCGCGTCCGAGCACTTCTGCAACCGAATAAAAATTCAGTTTGTCCTCACGATCCATTGCGTCAACTGGAGTATCGCTAAGCAGTTTCCAATTATTTATATTTTCTGTCATAATATTTCACTCCTGAAAGCAGTTGTTTATTCTTTAGTTTACTTTTCAATTCAGTATAACAAACCTGTCCAAAAAAGCTGCACTGGTTTACCCCTCAACACCCCGTCACCTTCCGTCACATTATCGTCACCCCTTCTAACCCCCACCCACAAAGGCTTTGCACCCTCTCGGTGACGATGTAACGCAGTTTTACATAGTGTGTACGCGCTGAAGCGCACATTCTAAGCGATTATTCAAATTTCCACCGGATCAACATTCACAATAAACCTAACTTCCGCACGCTTATATCGATTCCTGAACTCCGGCAGGACTTCTCGTAATACTTTCTTAACTCGTCTGGTAACTGCAATATTTCGTTTTGGTAATTTAAGTAATATTCCTCTTCGATAGTGCTTTTCAACCTTCTCAACAGGAGGAGGCGCCGGTCCAAGGATAACGCAGCCTGTTAATTGATTTGTTAAAGCTTCCTTTAGAGATTTTGCTGCCTCAATGACTGTTTTCTGATCGGGACAACGGACAAGAATACGAATTAAGTCGCCAAACGGAGGGTAACCGAGCTCTTTCCTTGAAACTACCTCAGCCTCAAACATCTTATGATAATTATGCCCCTGAACCCATCTGAGCATTGGATGTGTAGGGTCCCAAGCCTGTATGACAACCTCGCCCTTGCCTGCGCGACCCGTTCTGCCGGAAGCTTGCGTTAGCATACGGAACGCCTTCTCCACCGATCTGAAATCCGGTTTGAGCCATTCCAGGTCTGCCAGCAGTATGCCCACTAACGTAACGCCGGGGAAATCGTGACCTTTGGCGACCATCTGGGTGCCGAGCAGTACGTCAAATTCCCGACGGGCAAAGCGTGATAGTATTTCCTGGTGCGCTCCCAGCCGTCGTGTCGTATCCAAATCCATCCTTTCAATGCGGGCGTCGGGAAATGTCGCTTCGAGTTCTCTTTGAGCGCGCTGCGTGCCAAGCCCGCTATAGACGAGTCTCTTCCCCTGGCATTTTGGACAGACGTCTATTACAGTCTGCTCATATCCGCAATAATGACAGGCGAGCTTCTGACCGACACGATGATAGCGGAGTGTAATATCACAATTTGGGCAATTTGCCACATCTCCACAATCGGGACATTTTATGATAGTGGAGAAACCGCGCCGGTTGACCAATAGGATCGTCTGTTCTTTGCTTTCCAACCTCTGCTGGAGGCGGCTTTTCAACTGGGGACTTAAGATTCCGGCTTTCGCTTCAGAACTCCACTTGACAACCCAAATATCAGGCACATCCCCCTTGCCGTAGCGTTCCGGCAGTTCTACCAACCGATAACGTTTATCGAGAGCGTTGTTATAGCTGCAAACGTCCGGTGTTGCCGAGCCGAGCAGCGCAACCGCTCCACACAGACGGGCGCGATAGAGCGCTGCATTCCTGCCATTATAGCGCGGAGCCGGTTCGGATTGGCAGTAGCTGTCGTCGTGTTCCTCATCAATGACGATTAAGCCCAATTCCCGCATCGGAGCGAAGAGTACCGATCTTGGTCCGATCACAATGCGAGCTTTTCCAGATCGAACGTTCGCCCACACGTCTCTTCGCTCAGTCGGGGAAAGTCTGCTGTGTGTTACAATAACGTTATCCCCAAAGCGCCTTCGTACGCGACCTGTAAGTTGAGGCGTTAGTGAAATTTCGGGAACCATTACGATAGAGCCTTTTCCAAGCGCGAGCGCTTCAGCGATGATCTCAAGATAAACCAGTGTCTTGCCGCTGCCGGTTATGCCGTGCAGCAGGAAGGATTCAAATTTACCGGTTTTCAATGCTGCTCGAACTTTAACGACAATCTCAGCCTGCCTGGGTGTGAGTTCAGCAACACCGTCAGCCGTCTCTTCAAGTCCTTCTTGAGCTGAGCTTAGAACACCAACCGGAACTGTGTTTTGAATTACCCAGCCTTTCTTGAGCAGATTGCGCATAATTGCGCCAAATCCGGTCTGTATTCTACTAAGTTCCTTCTGTGTGATTTGTCCGTTAGCAGCATCGAGCAGATCAACAGCTTTGCGCAGTTTGTGTGCCTTCTCCGGCAGAGTTTCACGAGCTTCATCATAACTAACTTCGCCTGTCCAGCTATACTTAACCGTCATAGTATGAATGGATCTTCGCGGTTCAAGTTCGGTCAGTTCGACCCAGCCCCGCCTGCGGAATTTATCGAGTAACCCTGATCCATTGGGAAACCTCCTGCGGATCTGTCCGACAGATAGAGGGACTTTTCGCAGAGCCCGCCATAAATCAGCAGCAGGACCGGACTCTTCAGCAATTAAAGGTTCCGACAATCCCAGTTCAGACAGTTTATATTTCTCCTGCCCTGTTGGTTTCAATCCACTCGGAATTGCTGCATTCAGAGCTTCGCCCCATTCGCAGACATAGTAATCGGCAATCCAGCGGGTTAATTTTATCACGTCATCAGGTATTAGCGGGGATTGGTCTATAGGTTCGAGGATGTCTTTTAGACGAGGATCATCGTCGCCTTTGTAGATGCGGGTAATGATACCTATCCTGCGACGACTGCCAAAGGAAACTATGACGCGGATGCCAACTTTATAGGCTGACGTATTTGAAGGTACACGATAGTTATAACCGCCGAACGGAGTATCAGCGAAGTTAATTTCGGCAAGGTTGATATGTTGGGGAGTTTGCAAGTTGAAAAGTGTGAAAGTGTGAAAGCGCCTCGCAAAACGAGATATTGCTTACTTGTAACTTATTAAGTTAGATATTTAAAACAATCCCTCAAATTAGAAATCCATTTGGTACAACCATCAGGAACGGGTTTGTTGTCGCGATTCAGCCAAATTCCGACAGCGCCAGCCTTATTAGCGCCTATATAGTCATTCTCGCAAGAATCGCCAATGTGCATTACCTGTTCAGGAAAGCAATTCAACCTGTTAAAAGCATCTCTGAAGAGTCGTTCATCAGGTTTCTCAAAACCGTAGTCCTGAGAAAAAGCTACCACGTCAAATATATCGGACAATCCGCACCTGTCAGGGTATCCATTCCCGTTGGAGATGAGAGCTATCAGGTAATTCTCTTGAATCGCTTCCATTGCGGGCATAACATCCGCATACAATTCAACGTCTTCAAATCTATGTTTCAGATATAGTTGATTCAGATAATCCGCATATCTATCATCAGGAATGCCAATTCTCGACAGAGTTTCAACGAAAGCCAAACGGCGGACTTCTTCAAGATTAGTAATTTTCCCTTTGTGCTTCTCAGCCACTTCATTACGAACGGAAATCATAAAAGGAACATCAACCTGTTCCGGTAGCTCATCACCATATTTCAAGTACATATCATCGAGGACGATCTTCAGCGAGTGTTCCATAACCTTGTTGAAGTCCCAGAGTGTTCCGTCACCATCGAAGGATATGGCTTTGATCTGCTCTGTCATTCTTTCAATAGACTTTTGTAAATACTGCAGCGCTCCCGGTTTCGGAGAAACCGGGCTACTATACTATTATTACTACATGATACTCAGGATACAAAGGATAAGAAATTCAAACAGACTTTCGCAATTTCTTACTTTGTAAGAGCTACGTTTACAATTCGTTAATTCCCACAACCATAAATCTCCCAAAGTCACAAGCACAAAATGTGCTGTCGGTCAGGAAACCGAACGCTTCGATCATCCTGTTACTTGGGAAGGCTCCTTCTAATATTCCCTGCTTAAGATTTTCAATGGAATCAAAGAAAAAAATGCCATCGGGGCGTGACGAATCAAGAACTATAATGTAGTCGTTTTCGATATGCAATCTGTGGGCATGAACGCGTAGGCTGTAACGGGAAAAGTTTCCTAAATCAGTAAAGCTGTTTCCGTCAAATTTGATAATTTGAACTCCCGCGTATTGCCGTGCCAGTAGAACATCATCCCCAACGATTACTATGTCGTCAATTCCACAATGGTAAGTTGGTTGTTCAAACCGTGAAATGAACTCTCCTGTACTTGACAGCACAACTACGCCACAAGTTTCATGATTGTGATTATAGGTACAGAAAATTCTGTCATTATCAAAGGTCACAGCACTTGCTCTACCAACTAACGGAACGGTTTTTATTAGCGTTAATTCCTTGTCAAATAACACAATAGCCCACTGACAACCGACAACAACGAGAGAGTCGGAAACTCCTATAGCATAAGGCTGTCTTGGAAGAGTCGTCGAGCCTGTAATCTCTGAATTTATTGAAAGTCTGTTTACTGTTTTCCAATGACTGTCAACGTAATAAACATTGCTTCCGTCTGTGTCGAGATAATGCACTTCTCCGATCTCTTCTGTGATCACATTTTCCACCCTGGGTATTCCACTTACATTTACAACGTACATTCCACCAGTGCTGTTGGTACAGAATGCTTTGTTCTGGAGAACGACCAAGCTGTGAATTCCTGCTTTTGGATCGCTTACCCACAGACCGACTTCATGTGTAATGTTGAATCTCAATGACCAGATATATGGCGCTGTCGAAGATGTGTCTTCGCAGCCAATGAAAGACACCAAGAACAAAAGTAAAAATATTATTCTGAACATTTCACACCTCACTATTTTGATTTACATAATTTACAATGGTACAATACATCACAAGCACGTAGCCCTACTTCATCGAAGCCGGGGAATGGATTACAAATAGAGACTTTCAATAATCCTTCAGAGACAATCCGCTCTGTCGTCTCTCTAACTAAAAAAAGGGTTCACTCATTCAAACTTTCTCACTTGCTCACTCCTAAAACACCGTCTGCAGTACATACCCCGAAGTCAACAGCAAACCCGTCAACAAATGCGTCATAACCGTTCCCGCACAGGATGGGAGAAATTCTGAAACGTTATCATAATTGGCGATTGTGTTGCGAATAGCTTTGATGGCGATGGGGATGGTTAATAAACTGATTAACAACCATAGTTTAGAATATATAATGACTAATACTATTATCGAGACATAAGCTGCTATCATTAAAACAACGTATCCCCTGGCAGCGCGTTTTTTGCCGAGTCTGATGACCCAGTGCGTCTTACCGACAGCTTCATCCGCTTTGTAATCGGGGAATTCGTTGATGAAGAGCACTAATGTTATCAAGATGCCGATGGGTATTGAGGCTAATATGACTTCCGGATTAAATGACTGTGCCAGCACAAAGTAAGCTCCATTGACGCTGCATAGCCCAAATGCCAGCGCAATCGCAAACTCACCGACGCCGCGCCCGACCAGATTGATCCCCGGTGCAACATAAAGCACACCGCAGGCAACACCGATCATACCGATCCAGAGTATTGGAAGTCCTCTTGTATAAGTAAGATACAGACCGATGGCAATACCTATCGAATAACACACAATGGAGATCGTCAGCATACCTTTGGCAGTGAGCGCTCCGGTCTGGATGAGACGGCTGCCCCCGGTAAACGGTCGGATGAATTCTTCGTTGAGTTCATCATTGCTGCTGCGATGGTCGAAGTAATCGTTAATGGTGTTAGCTCCGGCATGCAAGGCAAGAGCGCCGATCAACGCCAGAAAAAACAATCCCCATTGGAATTCAAAGCTATGATTCCACGCCATAACCGATCCTAAGATCACGGGTACGATTACCGCAGTAAAGAACGGTGCACGAAGCGCCGCGAAGATGGTTTTTATTTGCATTTCCCCTTTTTTTAATTCGTTGGACAGGGTAGACATTCCTACCCCAAGTTAAGTAGGTCAGATACTCCTGCCTGACTCAATGTTGTTCACAATAAAAGTCGGACAAGAGTGTCCAACCTACTGGATTGTCGGATATGGGTATCCAATCTACTGACAGACAGGAATGGCTGTCCCACCCGATAAACAGAACCATCAAGGATGTTCAACCTGAACGAAAATAACCGGCGTGGTTGCACAATTCCGTGCTCTGTCCCAGACGCGCGCCATCAATGTATACGGTCCTTCCTCCCAATTCTTTGCCAGCCATTCGAACTCGTATATTCCCTGAGCCGAATCAATAAGAATACCTGAAAATTCTAGACCAGCAATGTAAAAAGACATCTGGCGAACTGCATCGTCATCTGATGCTCGGACGGATAGAGTTACAGCACTGTCAATAACTAAACCCGGTTCAGGAGATATCCACTCAATTTGTGGAGCGAGAGAATCCGCTAATTCAGCATTGTCTCCAGGTGCTCCGGTTGGTCCTTCACAACCGATAATCCATAAGCTTATAATAATAGAAACAAGCGTTATTGACAATTTTAGGGCATTCTTCAACGGTCACTCCATCGAGGACTCAATCCACTTGGCGGAGGTTCATCGTCATCCTCATCCACTACCCCGTAATATAGCATACTATTAATCATTAAGTTGTACTGAACGCCGTACTTTTCAACAAGTGTATGCAAGCCATCATCATCCAGGCTGCCTGACCGTCGATAGGGTGGAAGTCCATCATCTGCCATCAACGTTAAACTGTCGGTCTCATTAGTGGTCTCAAGGCGAACTATCACAAAGTAATCATCCTCAACTCTTATTTCTCTATCTACAAGGTCTATCCGCAGCCAATCCGGATCACCTGACAACCAATCCGGACTTACAATCGTATCCATTTTCATAGTTTCCGGAAAGATGTTTCCATCCCAGATTTCAATCGTACAATCCGCACTGTCGCTGATCGACCCACCCAACATAACCTCGATAGAAATAAGGTCGCAATTTTTGACCGCATTGAATCTAGCCCAATATGCTGTAGCGCCTGCGGTATCCGGTAATGTCCAGTTGCAGTATGGAACATTATTGTGGTGTTTCAGAAGGACGGTGTCTTGCAGATCATCAGAGAAACCAAGTTTTATCGGTACTATAGGAGAGTCTGTGTAATTGCCGGCAGTGTCATAAGCGCGTGCAGCAATAAAATGCCATCCGGGTTCAAAGTAACGTACACTGTCTCTGTCAATTGCCTCAATGGTGAATTCATAAGGTGGTTTGTCACTGCGGAGGAATTGACCTCTAACCATAGATGAACCGTCGAAAGTAAAGATTACTTCATTAATAGCAACATTGTCAACAGCCGTAGCCGCGACAGTGATCTCATCCCAAACCTCTGATAATGGATACGGTTTTACAAGTTCAATTGTAGGAGGTATAACATCGACCCCTTCCGCATCCAGACCGGCTGGTCCGGCTGGTCCCTGGCAGCCTATAGAGATAAGTAGTATAAGCGTGAGTATAAAAGCGCCCATTCCTTCTGTCAACCACGGTGGGTTGATAGCGTTGCATATTCTGGTTGTCAACACACCGCGGTTGACAGCAGAGCTGTGGGTGTTTGCTATTTTTGTCAACCGCGGTGGGTTGACAGCGGATGAATACTTAATCATATTTAACAATCGCATAAATTAGCGGATTGTACGTAACACGCGGACCGCCGGAAAACAATATCCATTCACCATCCTGATGTTTAACGCCGTGATAATTTCGCCAGTATCCGTCATCTACAAAAAAGCCCAATGTATCATCCGGTTGATTATCTACCGGCGTTACAAGAAAGAAAAAATCACCTGATACAAGGATGCTGTCGCTTTTTACATTAAATCTTGCCCAATCCGTTCCACCCGGTTCCACTCGTTTCCAGGAAGCATACGTAGTGTCAACATAAAGAAGACTGTCGGGACGATTATTATTAGCGTTGCGGATTTCAAATTTCATCAGCCTTGTACCGGTCCATTCATAATCAACGTAGAGCATTACGTAAATATAACGAATCTGGCAGGGAGCCCTGGGTGTAAACCTTGTCCCGAAGCCAGTATAACGACCCATTTCATCAGGAAGCTTCCACTTGAATCGCTCGTTAATATCATCGTTATCTCTAACGTCGGTAATACCTGCGCCGATAAAGCTGCTTAAAGTATCAACTGTGGGTTGTATTGCAGGATCACCTTTTTTAACCAATACAACTGACGATAAACCATACCGACCGGCTTCATCCCATGCACGCGCTTGAAATGAATGAACACTATCGCTTAAATGACTGCAATCCCATTGGATCTGCCATGGTGGTTCGTTTAAAGTAAGTTCACCATTTCCCGGTATTACGCCGTCAATCAGGAATTCAACCTGTTCAATATCTCCAGGGCTGCCTATCTTAAACTCACCATTCCCCAAACTGCTGTCGTCTGCTGCATAAGCTTCGAGGAGAACACGGTTAAATATATTGCGTTGACCATCCGGTGAAACTAATATGACTTCAGGAACCTGGATGTCCTGCGGAAGCAAGCTTGTTCCGGGAGTACCGGCGTCACCCTGGCAACCGATGGTAATAAACACAGTGAATACTAAGAGAAACGCAATGTCCTTAAATAGCGGGACACACCTATTTTTATAAATATTCATAGAATAACTGATGGTCTACAATTGTTAAATTGTTATATTGCTGTATTGCTGTATTGTTGTTAAGCAATACAACAATACAGCAGGTTTATTACCTTCTTGTGCATGCAGTAAAATAATTCCTGTCAATTGTGTTAACCATTTCTTTAACAGCGCTTTGAATTCCTGTTGAAACTGAACGGGCAACTATTGATCTTCCTATCAGGATCTCCTCTATATATCGCAACCCGGCAATTGGTCCGACGTTTTGATAATTCAGACCGTGCCCCGCCGCAGTAACCAGCTCGAACTTGTTGGCTGCCAGCGCTGTATCGGCGAGTCTTTCTATAGTTTCTTCAGCTTCTTTAATAGACCCGGCGGCGGCATATTCGGATGTGTCAATCACTACTCCGGTTAAATCGCAGCGAGCTATTGTCTTGATATTGTTAGGTTCCGGTTCAATCAAAGCAAAGGTTTGGATACCTGCCACCTTATAAATAGACGCCTGTGACGTCATCTGCTCAGAATCTACCTCGACTTGAACAGTGTGGAAATCTCTAATTCCATCCCATCCGGAGGATACAAGAATTACACCTTCCGGTCGTAACTTGATTACCTGTTCGATTTGTTCTTCATCGAGTGGTGCAAGGATAAAAAGATCACCGTGAATCACTTCCCGTAAAATACGCAAATCGCGCTCTGATAACAGACCACCTGACTGTGTCCATCCTGCGATAATAATCTGAGCGCCGGAAAACAACGCCTGCGAAGCGATTATCGCCGGTTCCGGTTCTTTCACCATCTCCGAATCGCGGAGTTTGGCTATCGGGTTAATATAAAATCCTAATCGCATTTTTCTTCTATTGTTTATGTTTTATTATCGTAGTAGCGTAGGCGTCCCTGCCTGCGACTGGGTGGCACGGGCTACTTGTTGCCCGTGTATCTTTATCTAACGAGGTATAAAATCAGTAATGAAACACGGGTAACAAGTAGCCCGTGCCACCCGACACTCCAGTTGTTTTATTCGTTATTCGCTCTTCGTCCTTCGCTATTTTTCTTCCCAACTCCATTTATCAAAGCGCTAACCGTTACGAATTTAACATCCGATGCCTCAATTATTGGAATCGCCTCGGTCAACGCTTCTAAATTCACTTTATTCGCATGACCAATTCCGATTGCCCAACCACGACGGTCGGCAACCTTAAGCAAGGCATTAATCTGCCGTTGTATATTCTCTACATCCCGATAATTATCGAGAAATACATCTCTGCCCAATGCCGGAACACCGACAGATTTCATAGCCGGCAAGGCTCTACTGTTTGGTACGGTTCGACTGTCAATGAAGATCAGGTTGCGTTCTTTCAATTCTACTGCTAACATATTCATCAACCTATCATCTGAAGTAGCTCGAGATCCCATGTGATTATTCATACCGACGGCGTAAGGAAATTCAGTTGTCACACGATCCAGTATTACTTTTAGACGGGTAGAATCAATATCTGTCATAATCATATCCCGTTCACCCATCGCTGTTAATTCAATTGGTTCCATAGGCAGGTGAATGATAACTTCACCACCGGCATCGTTTATTGTCTTTCCGATTGACAGCGATTTCCGGTTGCCGGGGATGATTGAGAAGGTTAAATCAAACGGGAGTTTTAAAAAGCCTTTAATGACTTTAGCCGTGCCCGGTGGTCCGAAATCATCAATAATAATTGCAACCCAAGGATGTTCAGACGATGGTACATTATCATCCCTAAGCTCAGATTCGATAGTATCACACTTCGAATCGGACTCAAGATACTCTGGCGCTGAAAAATCAATATACGAAGGTTCTTCTGCAATTTCCGGTGAGCGTATAAGATAAAACCAACAAACAAACAGGATTACAATAATCGCAATAATTATACTGAAACGCTGGTATATTCTGGTTTGTCTCCTATTTGATTTCGTTTGTTTGACCATTAAAAGTCATCACGCCATGAAATAATTCGGAAACGACCGTCGACTCCTTTACGGGCAATAAATCGAGCATAACCCATTAACGGAACTTCATTGCCAAGCGTCAGATTGAATCTGACTATAAAATCGAGGTCAATATCAGGCTGGCTGAATGTATCGACGTAATCCGGCACCAGATTCCATTCCAGGTCTATATTGTCAAAGGCTTTGAACATTCTGCCCGTAGCTTTTAGGTCGGTCTCGCGAAACCAGCGGTCAAAATGCCCGTTAACTATGTCATAATAATGAAATATGAACGATTCATCCAGGCAATCGGCATAACGTAGTGAATCGCGATAATCATAGGCAAGAGCAAAGTTATCCAACAATCCGCCTATGCTGCCTTGATCGCTCCAGATTCTTTGACCAACATCCCCTTCAACCGGTGCAAATGGGTTGAGGCAGCTTGTTGTAATGAAAGCAGTAATAATGCTAATGATTATGAAACGGTTTGAAGGATTCATAGGATCATTTGAAAAGGAATCGAAGGTGGCAACGTAAGCCTCTGTGCTTACGAAGTCATCGTGTTAATCCGCAGGCAGAGACGCCTACGCTACCGTGCTTGTTAGTTCGCAGGCGGGGACGACGCATACGTCACTAAAATTCCACCTTAAGATCACTCCAGCATTGACTCCCACCGATGCGTTCATCCTGCCAATACTGTATATACCACCCGCCATCCTCCTCTCGTCTAAGCCTGAAGCTGAGTTGCCCCTGCATCTGTCGTGGCGCCGTATCACGCGTATGTCCTAAATACAAATTGTACTCCGCAGAAAGACCAGCCGAATCGCCCATCGGAATTGGTTCCCGGGTTAATTCTATCGTCAATTCTGCCAGCGAGTCAAGAGGTAGATTTGATGGGCTGAATAAGGACTGAATAAAACTCCTCTCGCATTCGATATCCCAATCATCGAATAGTCCCGGATTGTTCGACTTGGTGTTCGGATCAGCCTCGAAGATGAATTCCGGTATATCAGCATTTCCGGTTATTAAGGATTTCATATAATCAACACTGGAACGGCGTCCGACTGCGACTTCAAGGTTTTCAGCGACAAGGCGAGGTGTGTGCGGAAACTGCCATTCAATGTTAGTACCCTCTTCTGGCTCTTCAGGCGTCCGAGTTGTAAACAAATCACAGCCTGTGAGGATACAAGCAATAAATATTGATAGTATTATTTCGGGCTTCATAAGTCTTTAGTCTTTTGTCTTTAGTCTTTTGCCTAAAGCCTAAAGACAAAAGACTCTTTTTACAAATACCCCGCCACTGCATTTGCCATTTCAAGCGTAGTAGCATCCCCTCCCATATCATAAGTCCTGACTTTACATTCGCTTATTACTCGAGCAATTGTTCCCTCGAGCCGTTCTGCCATATGGGCTTCATTCAACCAGTCCAGCATCATCTTGACGGTGAGCAGCATTGCCATTGGGTTTACTTTGTATTTACCGGCATATTTTGGCGCAGATCCATGTGTCGGTTCGAACACTGCATAGTTATCACCGATATTCCCTGATGATGCAAAACCAAGCCCACCGACCAACTGCGCTGCCAGATCAGAAATAATATCACCGAACATATTCTCTGCTACCAACACGTCGTAATCTTCCGGATTCTTGACCAGCCACATACATTGAGCGTCAATGTTGGTTTCCCACATCGGAATATCGGGATAGTCCTTTGCCACCTTGCGCGCTGAACGTATCATTAGTCCACCGGTTTCCCGAAGGACATTAGGCTTGTCGACAATCGTAACCGAACGACGGTTATGCTTTCTCGCGAACTCAAATGCATTTAGCGCAATCCGTTCACAAGCGCGGCGCGTCATAATACGGCTTGAGAAAGCAATATCATCACCGGAAATTCCTCCGAAGCGTCTCATCTTCGGATGTATTTCAAGCGCACGGCGAACCTCATCAGGGAAAGGATGAAATTCTATGCCGGAGTAGAGCCCTTCAGAGTTCTCGCGGAATATCACCAGATCAATCCCGTCCCGGTAGTTTAGCGGGTTGCCGGGATATGCCTTGCAGGGACGCATATTGGTGTGCAGGCTCAGTTCCTGGCGCAGTCTGACGATAGGGCTGAAGTATTCAAAACCCTTACCCTGTAATTCAGGATCGAGTTCCTCTGTGGCTTCATCACGAGGCTTGGATGTGATCGCTCCGAAAAGGCAGCAATCCGTTTCTTTAAATAGATCAATAGTTCTTTGCGGCAGAGGATCGCCTTCTGATTTCCAGAATTCCCAGCCGATGTCGCCGTGAATATATTCGGCATCAAACTTGAGTTTATCAAGTACGATACGCGCAGCTTCCATCACATCATTTCCGACGCCGTCTCCGGGAAGCCAGGCTATACGATATTTGGACATTGTTTTTCTTGTTTTTTTTGTAGTCTTTTGTCTTTAGGGCTTGGTAATAAGGATACGAAACTGTAACATACGGAACGATCGATTGGCAAAAGACCTCGTCTTCCGGTAGGTTAGAGTGTATTACAACCTTATTTGTCGATACAACTAAAGACCAAAGACTAAAGACTATTCTCCCTTTTCAAAAAATAATAACTGGTTTTCGTTTCCCCATATTCACCTGCGAAGCTGCCAACCAGTTCCCAACCTTCAGCGCCAAGCTTATTAAGATAATCGACGATGCTTGGTCTTCCTTCAACGAGATTGAAGTTCTCTCGAGTTACTGCTATCTTCTTATTGGAAGAATGGTGTCCCTCGACACATAGATATTCCCATTTCTGCATAATGAATACTTTATTGCTTTATTGTTGTATTGCTGTATTGTTGATTAACAATACAGTAGTCGTAGCCTGGTTTCTCCGAAACCGGGTTTTTAACTAAATCAGATTGCAATCCCTAACCCACAGCGCCAAACAGTTCCCAATTCATTGCTGAACGGTGTAATCGAAATATCTGCGCTGTAGCGTTTGAGCTTAACACCGGTTCCGAAACTGACGTTACGGCTGTCGTGACCGATCATATATCCACCACGCAGGAATAGGGTATTCATCCATCCGGCTTCAACTCCAAAATGGAAGTAATTATCTCCATCGAGAACGTTAAAACCTTCACCGGATACTAACACATCAAATTGATTGATTTGTCTGCGATACGAAACTCCTGCTCGTTGCGAGGTTGGAAATGGATTATACGAATCGTTATTTAACTCCATATTTGCAATTGCAGCGCCCACAGACCAGCCTTCCATACTCCATCCAACACCGAAATCAAGGGCATAATCGCCATCGTTTCTGTCACCGTAGATATCATCAAGCGCCGTTTTACAGACCATACCAATCTTAATATTCTGCTTCATCCTGAATGCAATTCCCCCGGCAAACAACGTCTGATGTACGGAAAAAGATCCCTGAGAAGGTCCGGGACGATCGCGAGCTTCGAAATCATTCATACCTTGATTGAAGTAATATACGCCAAATCCACCCCAGCTTGTTGTAAAGCGGGCACTGCCGAAGCTGCCTTTGGCGTCTAATATCCGACGAAATATCTGAAACTCGATTTCGCTGTTATCCGTTGCCAGGAAAGCCGGATTCCACCAGGCTGCAGAACCGCCATGTGAATGACTTACACCCGTCTCACCCATAGCAGTCTCACGAGCGCCATTGGGGATGTTCACGAATAGGATGCTATTGCTGTTATAATCGGCGGATACGTTGCTGGTTATTGTAAATACAGCGATTGTAATAAGTAGTATGTATTTCAGTTTCTTCAAAATTTCCTTAAAAATAGAACTTCCGCTGTCAACCCACCGCGGTTGAAAGCATTGTCGGGAGCGTTTCTGTCAGGGGCGGCGCCCTGACAGCGGATTAGTCTTCATACTTCGCATCTTTGTGGTGAAATCAAAATTCAATCACCCAACTAACAAGATGAGCATCATCAGGTGAAATATCTTCGAGATAAACCGCATAATCCATCCTTGCCTTACCGATTTTCAGGTTCAGTTCAAGCCCGAACCCGAATGTGAAGGTTTTCCCATTCGATCCGGTGCGCAGTGTAAAAGGAGGCTGTCTGTATTCAATGCCGAAATGAGGTTCTATTGCATCCGAGTCGTCGCCTGCGCGCTCTGGATCTATTATAATATCTGAAGCAACAGTTATAATCGGTAAAGGATCCCATGCAGCTCCACACCTGATCAAGATGGGTAAATTATCTTCAGTAGCGCCAAGTTCATCTCCCCATACCTCAGATGTTTCCCATGAATACGTAGCGCCAAGGTCTCTTATCTGCAATCCAAGCTTTAGATTAGGTAACACGACAACCTGCGCCCCCAAGTCAACTGACATACCATAAGCGTACAAGTTCTTGTCATTGTCCAGAATGTTTGGCACAGCATTAATCAGCCACTTAATTGACAAACCCAAGGCAACCTTTGGGTGCGGTTGAACGGCGAATGAACCGTGAATAAGGTTTTCAGAGTGAGACAGCCAATCAATATGATTCCCGTTAGAATCCCGCATATCAATATCATCTGTGCCTGCTCGAAGTATGCCAATTGCTAAACCGGCGCGAGGTTCCAGGGGCATAGAATATCCCGCGTACATTATCTTGCGATCCAGCGACATAAACCGGTAACTGAACGAAGCTTGGCGCATCTTCTGGAAAGGCAGCCCTGCTGGATTATAATACCAGTTCATATCTGCACCAACTAACGCCACACCGCAATCTCCCATAGCCACCCGGTCAGCGCCCAGACCAAGCCTGAGGAAACCTCCTGCTTGACGTCCCGGTTGAGCGGCATATAGGTTCCCTTGAAAGCTAAAACAAATTATTAGTGTAAATGTTGTTAAATATAATATTAATTTATTCAATAATTGCATTTATTATTCCATATTTATTTTCAGAGGTTGGACACTCCTGTCCGACTCTTGTTCTTCAGTAGATGCGACACTCTTGTCGCATAATCTGCGTAATCCGCATTATCCTCAAATTCCAATGAATGGCATACCTGTTTATGTTCCTAACGGAACATTATGCGACAAGAGTGTCGCATCTACTAATTCCTCCACTGTCAATCAGTCAATCACCAAAATCTTTCCCCACCAGGTATTATCGTTAACCTTAACACGATAGAAATAAACACCATTGGCAACTATCTTTTGCTGAAAGTCCCTGCCGTCCCACGTTACTGCGCCGTAACCAGTCATATTCCCGATCCCACTACCGGGAAGGGTTACCGTTCCCATTTCAATTACCTTCTCCATCGCAAAATTATAGATTGCATAAGTAACGTCTGTTGGACCATTTGCGGGGATCTGAATTCGGGTTGTATGACCGCGCAAGGGCGAGAATGGATTAGGATAAGCATAAGTATTTGCTTCACCTCCCATACCTGCCGGTTGATGAGCCCGGTGAATTCGTCTGATAAAAGTGCTGTCGGCTGTATTCCACCAACCGACAGAAAGACCATCGTCTGTCCCAATCCATAGTGAGTCACCGACCGGAGCGACTGAGAAAAAATCAATATTCCCCAATGTGTCACCAATAGTCGGATCATGGATTGTCTTAAGAGGTCCCTCACCCCAAGTATAACCGCAATCACGGCTGATCCAGAGTCCTTTATCTGCAGCGACATAGACAATATCACCTGAGAAAGCGAAGTTGTGTGCTTTTAACGAACGATACTTATCTATAACATACTCGCCATTTGGCAGTAAAGTTGAATCCGAGAGCGCCACACGCCATGTTGCACCATTATCAGAACTTACTGAAACACCGTAGTATTCGTTTGCCCCTTCAGCTTTCCAGCTTGCCGCCCATAGGTTATAACTCCAGTCGGTTTCCTGAATTGCCAGCGCGGTTATGAAGTCACCGGACAATGTCGAGGGATCGTTCAGTCTATGACAGGAGTTTGTCCACGAAAGTCCTTCGTCAGTCGAACGATTTACGCCCTTAGCGGTACCGACAAACAGATTACCTTCATAAAATACGACACTGAAACAGCGATGATTCAGGAACTTGGAGGGCCAAAATGAGATAGTGTCTGGTACGACAAGCTCCCATTCTGATTCTCCATAAGGCAGCTTTCGCAACCCACCGGCATAACTGGTGATCCAAACAGCGGAATCGGATAGCGCCAGATCATAAGTTACATTCTGGATGTGCGTTGTAGTTGGATGATACCGCGTTTCATCCCTATCATCGACCGGCTGAGGCATCCAAGTCCAGGATTCCCCTTCATCCATTGAAAAACCGACGCCTCCACCGGCAGACAGCCATCCCTGGTCGGTGTTCTCACTGTATGCAGTAGCCGCCCAGATGATAGTATCATTCACTACCAGAGCGGATATTCCACCCTTGCCGATGCCGTCAGACTCGTTAATTACACTCCATCCACCGGGGATGGGAGCATTGAGGTGTAACTGAGTTAATCCCCTGCCTGTGCTAAGCCAGAGACTTGAGTTATGAGGCTTTATATCAATGATGCTGTTCGATGGCAACCTTCCTCCTAATTCAATAGTCGCATCGAGTTGATGACTGCCCGGTTGGTAGGCTGCGGTTACCAAATTGGCAAGCAGCAGGATTAATATTGCTATGATGTATATTGGTTTAATAAGGTTCATTCCTGTTAATATACAGTTTTATTGCTGTATTGTTGTATGGTTATATTGTGGAAAAAGATTTTATAAGCAAAATCACAACGTTTTGCATGGAACGAAGTGATGAAACAATCTCTTTATTAAATTGACTAATTTTCTCACTCCCTCACCGGTGCCAAATCAAAAAACATCCGGCAATTCAAGGCTGATGTTACTTTCAAGAGCATACTTACGACAAACGTTCGTACTCACAGCTTTCCAAACGAGCGATAGACGATTGAGCGCATCCTGTCCGTCTTGCGACCTCCTTTTGGGTAAGTCCGGCTTTGTTGCGCGCCGTCCTGATTTTCTCCGCCATCCCAAGCTTGCGACGTTCTTCCTCTACCATCAAGGCGAGTTCCGGATCATCTTTCAAACGATGTTCGATTATCTCTATAGCATCTGCGGTTCTTTTTGTTTTACTCATTAGGAGCAAATCCCTTATCATCAACATAAAATATAACTTTTGTAGAACTCTGTGTTTCTATATCAGTCATTGAAATCGTCTTCCTCATCATCGTATTCAATTTGCCACAGTATTTGTTAAATCAAGTGTTACTATAAATTACTCAATAACAATACCGAAATCCGTGTTCTATTCCGGCGCAACAAATACAAGCGTTCTACTTACCGCTTCTCCCCGCTGAGGCGACCGGTCTGTTGGTGTCCATGTGAATGTATAAACATCTGTCTTATTAGTATCAGCAACCGTGAAACCGGCGTGGTAACGACCGTCAAGCGCAACTAAATCAGGCTGTTCGCCATCGTCAAAATAGACAATCCTTGCCTTGACAATCTGCGAATCTCTGATTTCCAATAGCAGGCTGTCCAGATCGCTAAAATCCTGATCTTCAGAAACAATAATCGTATATTCAAATGTCTTCGTACCTTCAACCGGCAACTCGACCGTATCGGGACCGGCTATTTCTATTATCTGAGGGGGCAGGTTTTCCAACCAGATTGGCAAAGTATTGCTCGACACAGCATCTTGACTCTGATTAAGGTAATGATCAGCCGCTCTGATTACAAACGGATGCAAGCCGGTTGGTAATCCTGCAGCAATATGCGACTCATTATACCATACATAAGTTGAATCATCCAGTCTCGTCATAGGATAAACGGTATTCTGCAAATCCAGATTCACGACTTCAACAAAAGCAATATCATCTTCACCTTCAGGATCAATTACAATTGCGCTGAATATTAAACTGTCCTCACCGCTATAAATAGAATCAGGATAACTCAATTCACTGATTTCCGGAGTCGAGTTATAACGAAGTGTTATTATGATTTCAAGCGAATCGGGTGGTTCACCGTCTGAAAGCCCGAATTTGAAGCTGTATTCACCCTCGTGCCCTGTGAAAAGTGAATTGACGCGCCGGGTGTAGACGCCATTGTCCGGTAATTGATCGCCGCTGATATAATCGGCAAATCCAGCGGCATCGAACCAGCGCCCGAGGCTGCCATCGTCGTATAGCCGAAAGTGCGTTGACAGCCCTTCGCTCCTTATCTGGCAAAGCATCTCACGCCCATAGGTAGGTGTCGGTGGATTTACGCGCACCATAATAGTATGCCATTGTTCCGAACCTACTACCCAGATTGTATCAATCGTTGCCGTCATATCTCGTTCAGGGGGCGGAGTCGGAGTCGGTTCACTTGGACCGGGACAGCCGTTCAGTATAAGAATACTAATCGCTGCAATTATAGCAGATGTTAATATCTGTTTGGAAGTTTTCAAGTTCACAAGTTCTCGGATTTACAAGTTATCAACAATCAACGTTTTGCGATGAACGAAGTGATGAAGCAATCACTGCTGTAAATGATATTATCAAGATTTCTTCATTTCGTTCTCAAAACGAGTAACAATAATCAATAACCAATAAAATACAAATTAAACGCCGTTTATACAAGGTCTCAATAAAGGTTAAGCGTTTAACGCAGGGAAATTAATGAATGTTCCTTTATATAATGCTTGGAAGTGCGAGATATTTAAAGTATATTTGAATTTAGCTGTTTGCCTTTAAATCACATCTCTAACCTGTTATCATAGTTCAAATATAACATTTCGTTAATTCGAGAGTGCATGATGAAAAAATATTATTTCCTTTCATTGCTTGTTATCCTGACCTTTAATATCGTAGTCACCTCAATTTCGGCGCAGGAAAGTAATAAAGTAGACTGCGTTAAACGTATGTACTACTCTTGGAATATTCCCGTTGACATGACTGGAAAAGAAGATGTCGTTTTTTTCATAACTCGTTCATACGGTAATCGCTCCGTATTTTGTGAACTGGTTGGAATGGATATCTCCAATCCCGAAACACCTCAGGAAGTATGCATTGAAATCCTACCCATTACCGAAACCTTTCCTAAACGCATAAGATGTATGGGTAACAATCTGTTTATTTCCAGCGGTGAAGGATTAATTGTCTATAATATAGAGGATACTCAACATCCTGCAATGATCTCTGTTTATAGAGATATCGGCGATATTTACGGCTTAGCCGTTCACGATAACTATGCTTATGTTGGAACTTCCGATAATACTTTAGTAATACTGGATGTTTCCGACCCATCATCACCAAGAGAAATAGGCTCTTGCCAGATTGGGTTTCAAGCTTCAGATATAAAAGTAGAGGGACAATACGTCTATTTAGCCGGTTATCATTTCGTTGCGGTAGATATTTCAGAAATAAATGATCCGCGGCAGGTTGGGCGTATTAACTTGACGGCAGGAAATTTCGAAATCAGCGGTGACTATGCATACCTGGCTACAGGTGTGAACGGTGTAAGAATTATTGATATTTCACGATCTAATGATCTACGAGAAGTAGGACATTACCGTATGAATGCTTATAATCTTGCAATCTGGGAAGATCGTCTATATGTGTCTTATATTAATTTTGAAGATGAATTTGGATATGATAGAGCGCATTTAGTGTTACTTGATATTTCAAATCCGATAATACCAAGACTCATAAGGTATATTTATATTGGTTTCAGTTACGGTATAAATATCGTAGAATTATATGAAGACAGATTATTTATAGGAACTAATCCAAATGGCGGCAATAGATTCAGGATTCTTGGAAATCTTGATTCACCTGTTGCAATCGGTGGAATCAGTCCTTCACACAGCGTTAATAGTCTTGCTATAAGAGACAATCATTTATATGTTCGTCTTCGTGATCATGCAAAGTTATTAAATATATTTAATCGTTATATGTTATACGAAGAAAGCATGATAGAAAGACGCTATGGATCAATAGTAAAATTATCTAATAACGAAGACTATATCTATCTGAATTATAGTCTTGGTGGACCTATGATATATGATCATCTCAAAATATGTAATATACACAACAGACAACGACCTATCTGGGCAGGAACATATCGCTTTCCACGAGAGCATATTATTGATTATATAGCAATTGATAACGAAGAATATGCTTATGTTACTACACACTATGATGATAACCATAGATTGACAATTATTAATCTGTCAGACCCCGAAAATCCATCCGAGGTTGTACACTTTGAAACGGATCATATAAGAAGCGTGCATATTTTTGACAATTATGCTTTCCTGACTTTTGGGCGTGACGGTCTCGTAATCTGGGATATTTCTGATCGAGTGCATCCCGAAGAGATACTTCATTTTGACACTCCAGGAATCGCTACAAATTTATTCAAAGATTTGGATCACCTTTATATACTAGACGGAGATATGAGGATATACGATATTTCCGATCTGGAAAGAGTTAATGAAGTAGGTAATTTTGAAATACCAGGATGCGCTGTTGATATTCATGTTGAGGATGATATTGCTTATATTGCCGCTTTAGGTAATAATGAAACTCCTTCAGGGCTTTATATTATTGACGTCTTTGATCCATCATCACCTGAACAAAGGGGATATTGTCACACTTACGGCACTCCTCGCAACCTTGCAGTGCATCAACCGTATGTCTATGTAGCTGAAACCAGACATCTGGCAATCTATGATTGCTACGATGCTCTTGATATCTCAGAGCAGGATGATTTGATGCAACCGGGAAACTATCATTTATTTTCTACTTACCCTAATCCTTTTAACACTCATGCAACGATCAGCCTTGATATATTACAACCCGGATGTGTAACTCTTGGCATATATGATATACTCGGACGCAAGATGCAAGATTTGAACTCAGCACAATGGATGCCCGTCGGTCAACATCTTATGCAGATAAATGCAGAAGGTTTGGCTGCCGGCAATTATTTGCTCAGACTTGAAACCGTTAATGGTATTTCAACCGGAAATATCGTATTGATAAAATAAACCTAATTTAGGAAGGGCGGACAAGAATGTCCGCCCTTCCCGGTCTGATAGGAGAAATAATGCTTCGTAAATTGTTTTACATAATATTATTTTTAGCAATGGTAATAAATACGCTTTCCTTCGCTCAGGAAAACCTGAATATCCGGAAGGTGTCCTCGCTGTATGACTTCTGGGATTGCTCTCACTCGCTTGTATTAGAAGGTGACTATGCATACATTGCAACTCGTTTGACCGGATTACAGATAGTTGATATCTCCGACCCGGAAGAACCTGTAGTTGTCGGCTCATATTCTGACAGGTCAAGATATTGGGATGTTAAGGTTATAGGTGATTATGCTTATGTTGGAGCATACGAGGTCGTAAAGATATTCGACATCAGTAACAAAACAAATCCTTCCTGGGTGTCTGATTTAGCATTTCGTAATTGTCCCGTTTCTTATGCCGTTGGGAGTGGATACGCTTACTTAACAGGTTCTCATGAGGATGAGGAGGGGGACGAGATTGAATTAATTATGTCAATGTATGGTTACGATATATCCTCACTTGAACATCCAAGACGAGTATATAGTGTAGTTTCTGAGGGTGGAGGACCCTATTGTGCCTATCGAAATATTGAAATCAATGGCGATTACCTATTTCTTCCTTACTGTTATCATGGTGGATTACAGATATGTAATCTTACAAATCCGCCGGAACTGCCAACTATTAGTGATTTTGGAAGAGGTATTAGGTTTTACAGTTACGCAATACAGGATGCACACATATATCTTTCGACAAGTAATGATGAACTATTCGTCTATGATATATCAGAACCGGAAAACCCCGATCAAGTGGGGAATCTGGATTTACCAGAAAATTCTGCAGGATATTTATCGGTCAGTGAAAATATTGTGGGTATAGCAAGCGATTCCGTATTATCAATAATAGACGTATCCGACCCCGAATCACCAGAGTTGGAAAGTCAGTCGGACCTCCGGATCTGTCCGACGGATATTGATGTCAGTGGTAATCTGGTTGGATTAACTAATATATCACCCGGTCTGCAGCTTGTGGACGTTACTGACCCAAGTGAGCCGGATATAATTGGAAGCTATTGCGGTAGTGGCAGAGCCCTCGATATAACAGTATCTGGCGAATTAGTATATCTTGCGGCAGGAGTGGCAGGTCTGAAGGTCATTGACATTTCAGACCTCGAAGCTCCTGATGAAGTCGCCTGTTTCGATGATATAAGCGGTGCAAATGCAATAACTGTATCCGACGGTAAAGCTTATATTGCGGATGGAGATTCCAACCTTTCAGTAATTGATATCCGCGATCCTGATAACCTGTCATTATTAGCACAGATTGAAACGCCGGGGATAGTTAACAAGACTGCGGTTGCTGGTGATTTTGTCTTTGTAATAGACCTTCCAAACACTCTACACATTTATGACCTGTCAGATATAGACAATCCTCAGCAGATCGGTTATCTCACTGATGAGCGCTTCAATGGAATGACATGTATAACCATCTCCGGTGACTATGCTTATGTTGGGTCTCGGGAACGGTTCAATATCGTTAACATTTCCAATCCCGAGAATCCCCGTCTTGTCCGAGAACAGGCGGTGCGTGGTGTCGCTTCAGATATTGAGATAGTTGACGATATTGTATTTGTTGCGGATGGGCAGACAACCAATGAGTATGAACCGGGACTATGGATATTCAACATTAGTAATCCGATAAATCCCCGTTTTATAAACTGCTATACATATAATTCATTTAGATCAATAGTTAACATTGAGATCGCAGAGGATTTCGTTTTTATCGTTGGTGAGGACTGTGGTCTTAGAATTCTGAATATTTCCAATCCCCGTCATCCCTTTGAAACCGGTTATTACCAAATACTTGCTTCACCACAAAGTGTCGCTGTATCCAATGGTTACGCAATAACTGCTAACCTGTGGAACATCGGTATTTACGATTGCTCAGAAGCATTAAGCGTTAAGGATAGCAAAGCGCAGTGTCCGGTTCATTTTTCACTCTTATCCGTTTATCCTAATCCTTTCAATTCATCAACCACCATATCCTACGAGCTTCCCCTTGTTTCGTTATTAGATTTATCTCTATATGATCTTTCCGGTCACAAGGTTATGACTCTAATAAACGGTGTTCAGCCATCAGGGAACCACAGCAGCATATTAGATGCAAACATTCTTTCATCAGGAATGTATATTATAAGGTTGGAAGCAGCGGGGGATGTTCAAGTACAGAAGATATTGTTAATCAGGTAACAAAAATAAATAAGTGCGAATTCGATTACATTCAGTATTGATTTTTCGTTATATGTAATGTATCTTTTAAGGTTGAAAGTTTAAAAACGTGGATGTGTAATAGTTGTCATCCCAAATAAGAGAGTTTTCTTTCTTACTTTACACTTTCGCATTTATTTGCGCCCTTAGCTCAATTGGATAGAGCACCTGACTACGGATCAGGAGGTTGGGGGTTCGACTCCCTCAGGGCGTACTACTTGTAGGTTTATAATAGCGAAGGAACAAGGCTCACATTATTTATGATGCTTGAGCCTTTTCTTTTTCGTAAGTCATTATATTGTAGTTGAAAACTATGTCGCCCGAGACTCAAAAAAGTAATAAAAATCGCTTTGTCTTATGGGTGAAAGCTCTGTTTTTGCTCCTGTCATTGTCTCCCATAACCTTGTTCACAGCAGAACAGCAAGGGATTACATTAATTGTTACCGGCGGCTACCGTGGTCGAGTCGAAGGATGCAACTGTCCGGGTGGATTGACTGGAGGTCTTAGCCAGCGGATTGTGATGTCAAATGAACGGTTCCCCAATCAGATGCTTTCTGGCTTGGATTGCGGAGCTATTCTTGATCTGGATCCTGAAATGGGCAGGTTTACCAGTCGCTGTACTATCTTCGGTCTGGCGAAATTGGGGCTGAAAGTCATAGGTGTCACACCCCGTGATCTGTTCTATGGTGTTGAGTTTTTGAAATCTATCGCAGATTCCGCTGGTGTTCAATTGGTATCAGCCAATCTGTTTGATGCTGAAACCGATGAGTTGATATTCAAACCCTGGGCGGTTTTATTAGTTCCATCGTTCCCACGCTCCAGCGTGGGAACGAAGCCCTATAAGCTCGCTGTGACGTCCCTGATTGACGGTCAGCCAGGTCGGAGGTTTAACGTTCCTGTCGGTTGGACAAGATGTCCTCCCGATTCGGTAATAGACGAACTTGTCAAGACTGTTCCTGAAGATACAGATTATATAATCCTGCTCACCGATATGGGTGAAGGAACCTTGAGGGAAATGCTTCGCGACGTTTCCATCTTCGACATAGCGCTTACTTCCAGCCGACAGTTTTATACCGCTTCATCGTTTATACTGGAAAAAACTCTCATCGCTCATCCTTATCCCGATGGACGATCGCTGGATTATATAAGACTGTATTGCGAAACCCTCCCTGAGTTCTTCTCGCAACCGATCCCCGAAAACAAGAAAGGTGATCCTGCTATAGAAAAATGGTTGCGAGGATGTCTCGGACGTGATGAGTAGCGTTACGGGGGAATGCAATTATTTCATTTTACTTCGAAGAACACGAAGAACTGTTTTACAGCGTTAGTATATGAGAAGTTATTCCGGTCGAAATGGTAAAGGTATTAATTTAGTTGAACTGATAATTCTCCTAATAGTTATCATTTTCGTTGCAATTATTACCTTGTCCAAACTGGTGGATTTTTCCGGCTCTGCCGACAGGACAAAATGTGATGCTAACCGCGAGTTAATTGCTTATGAGATTGAAATGCACTATGCCGGAATTTTATCGGATAATCCATCGCGAGGCGACTGGATAAATAGCCTGACCATCGATGGTGTTGAACCGGATTGGTTTGATGCAGGCGTCGTTCCGACGTGTCCATCGGGAGGGAAGTATTCAGTTGTGAAAGGTGAAGTATTTTGTGATTACCATTCAGATAACTTGAAATAAGGGGACAGTATACATATTTTTTCAGTATTCTTAAAATTACTGACAGTCTATAGAAAAACATGTATACTGTCCCCTTATTTCAAGAATCATTAATAAAAACAGAGGTCTAAATGCCTAATAATTTTAATTTAAAACCTATTCTAATTTTATCTGTATTATTTATTATAACAAGTGCCATAGCAGGCGTTTACGATGACAATTCCTGGGCTGTGCCCGGTGAGACTATTGAAGCGGGCGAAATCAATATCAAAGTCATTCACGACGTCGCACCGCTTAGGCTTAACAATTACGACGGGATTGTTATGACCGGTATCGCTGCACTGGATGCGGTTGCAGACGCTTTTGGCGTCTATCAGATCCGCAAGACATTTCAAATGAAAAGCCCCCCGGATGATCCCACCGTTCCTGATCTTTCGCGCTATTATTCTGTGTCCTTTCCTAAGGAATACGGTCCATTCGCAATGGTAGAAGCTTATGAAAACTGCCCGGAAGTCATTTTTGCCGAGTTTGTCTCTATCAATTACAAATGCTTTATCCCCAATGATCCGCGTTTCAGGAACCAATGGCATCTTTCGCATTGCGACCTTCCCGATGCCTGGGACGTTTCACACGGCAGCGAGGAGATAATAATCGGTATAGTCGATAGCGGTTTGGATATGGACGCTCATGACGATGGCTGGCTTGATATTCACGAAGATTTCGCTGAGAATCTATGGCAGAACCTCGGTGAAGACCTTAATAATGACGGCGTTATCACATGGGAAGATGATACTAATGGTGAGGATGACGATGATAATGGCTTTGCCGACGATTTCCACGGCTGGGATTTCACAGGCAATGATAATTGGCCCGATGACGACTGGGGCGCTGATGGAGGACATGGCACACATGTAGCAGGTATAGCTTCAGCAGTAACAAACAACGAGGTCGGCATTTCGGGCGCTGCATTCAGTTGTAAATTGATGATATCCGCACACTGGTCAACTGATTCAGCGGGAGGTGGTGTCAGACGTGGTTATGAAGGTGTTGAATATTGTGCTGCCAACGGCGCTAATATTATCAATCTTTCGTGGGGACACTATGGTCCTCCATACAGGAGTCAAAGTGAAGTTATAGCCTGGGCTCAAAGTCAAGGCGCTATTATCTTTGCCGGTGTTGGCAACGATGACACGAATGATCAGAGCAGAAACAATAACCATTTCTATCCAGCAGCTTATGACGACGTGATAGGAGTCGGCGCCTGTGATGACCGTGATAGAAAATGCGATTTTTCCAACTACGGCGATTATACAGACCTTGTCACACCAGGTGAATTCATCCTGTCTGCACGTCCTCGCAATGATTATGTATCCTGGCAGGGGACTTCGATGTCCTCACCTTTCGCGGCGGGAATCGGCGCTCTGATGCTGTCTGTAGAACCCGATCTGAATGACTGGCAGTTGCTGGAATGGATGCAGCGTACGGCAGTTGATATATCAGACGTTGGAAATAATGCCAACTATCCCGGCATAGTTTATCGAGTTGACGCTGGCAGACTGCTGCATTCTACTCACCCCAACTTTCAAATCACAGATTGGCATATCATCGAAGTCGTCGGTGATCAGGACGGTCGCATCGAGCGGAGTGAGAGAATATCAATCGTAATGACATTGGCAAACGAGGAAGATTACGCCAACGCTCATAACGTTACGATAAACCTTGAAAGCGACGACCCTTATGTTTCTATTATAAGCGAGGAAGCTGCCATTGGAGACCTCGACAACGGTCACTCTTATGAACTATGGGATGATGAATATCCGACTTTTCATGTTCACGGTAACTCTCCTATTCACTATTCCACTTTTGTATTAACTATAACGTCTGATGAGGGATATCCTCAAAATTTCGAGTATCCTTTCACAATCCGCCAACCTCTGTATTTGCTCGTGGATGATGACGATGGTGAGGATTTCGAAACGTTCTATGATGCTGATCTAATGGAACGACCTATTGTTCACGATACGTGGGACATTGCGGAAGAGGGAGCGCCCTCGCAGGAATTACTCAACAGTTACAATTTCGTGGTCTGGGAAACCGGTAATGACGAGCATCCTTTGACGCAGGCTGAACAGGAATTAATCACCAGTTATCTAAATGATGATGGTTATCTGATGTTGTCCGGGCAATATATCGGAGATGATATAGGTGATACGGAATTCCATCAGAATTACCTGAAAGCGCGGCACGTAAGCGATCATACCGGTGGACGCAGGCTCACCGGTAATGCTGACAATCCGGTTTCCAATGGTGTTGATATTCTCTTGGTCGGAGGAGGTGCAGCCGGTAACGGAACCGTATCGCCCAGTTCAATGGAACCTGTTAACGGGGCAGAGGCTTTTCTTTACTATTACAATACCGATGAAATAGGCGGGATTTACTATGCCGGTGATTACCACCTTGTATATTTAGGATTCGCTTTGGAGGCAGTTAGTGGCGGCGGTGATACTACACCACGTAGCGAACTCCTCGAACGAATACTCGATCACTTCTATGAGTTGGGTGTAAGTAAAGATACTCCGGTTACCTCTCCGAATACGTTTACTATGAAATCCCCATACCCAAACCCTTTCAACAGTCGTACTGGAATACAGGTAAACGTTCCCAACAAAACACACTTTACCCTCGAAGTAATGGATGTTACCGGACGAAGCATCGAATTCCTTTATGATGGCGCCGAAACAGCAGGACAGTATACCTATTACTGGAACGCAGAGTCTGCTCCTGCGGGTGTATATATCATTAATCTGCAGTGGGATGGAGGTGTGATGACGAGGAAGGTTGTGTTGGTAAAGTAGCAGGGATGAAGGGTGAAGTACGAATAGCGAAGTACGAAAACCATATTACTGGCGACTCAATATAGTATGAAAAACGGCATCTCCGGGTGATTACTTTGGAGTGCGCAAGCCATGCTTGCGCCTTATGTAGTGTCTGACCGAAAACCTCCGTTTTTCTGGATATTAATCCTCTTTTGTCATTCCCGCGAAGGCGGGAATCCAGGAGAAACAATAAGTTATCTGGATTCCCGCCTTCGCGGGAATGACAAAAAGGGGGTTTTCGGTCAAGCACTATGTAGTGATTATGTGCAGTGTAAACAGCACAAGCATGGCTTGCGCACTCCAAAGTATTGAATATGTAAGATACAATTCTATTATTCAAGGGAAACATATGAATCAAAGTAAAAAAGTCGGTATCCTTGTCGCTGGAGGACCGGCGCCGGGGATAAACAGTGTTATATCCTCAGTAGTGATTTACTGCGAAAAGCAAAATGTCGAAGTTGTAACTCTCTATGATGGTTTCAAATGGATTATGCGAGGGGATACATCTCACGCTTGCTCAATGAGCATCGAGGAAGCCAATCGTATCTATTATCGAGGAGGTTCCTGCATTAGAATCGCCCGTGATAATCCAACCAAGAATCCTGCTCACCTTAATAAAACGATAACTACTCTAAAAGAACTAAGTATAGATAAACTGATTACTATCGGTGGCGATGATACGGCTTTCACAGCAAAGACGCTGGCAGAACATGCCAAGGGTCAAATAAGAGTTGTTCACGTGCCAAAGACAATAGATAACGATCTTGATTTACCGGAGGGCATCAGCACTTTCGGCTTTCAGACCGCCCGTCATTACGGATCCGAAATAATCAAACGACTGGCGGAGGATGCATTAACCACATCGCGGTGGTATTTCACTATCGCAATGGGACGAAAAGCAGGACATCTCGCACTGGGAATCGGAAAAGCTGCCAGCGCAACCGTAACCCTTATCGCTGAGGAATTCTCCGGAAATAACAAGTTGACGATTAATAAATTAGTTGATATTCTTGCCGGATCTATTATCAAACAACTTAGCTACGGACGAAAATATGGAGTGGCGGTTATTGCAGAGGGACTAGTCGAGGCAATGACTGATGCAGACATCAAGGAACTATCCGACGTTGAGCGCGATGAGCATGGAAATATTCGTATAGCTGAAGTTGATTTCGGGGGGATTTTAAAGAAATTAGTTAAATCGCGGCTCAAACAATTCAACATTAAAACCACCATTGTATCCAAGAACATCGGTTACGAACTGCGATGCGTTGATCCGATTGCCTTCGATCTGGAATATACACGCGAGCTTGGGTATAACGCTGCAAAGTATATCATCGAGGGTGGAAATCAAGCCTTAATATCAGTACAGAATGGTCGTTTTGTTCCGATGCACTTTGAAGATATTACCGATCCCGATACCGGCAGATCACGAATCAGAATGGTGAACGTCAATTCCGAGGGTTTCAAGGTTGCCCAACACTATATGACCCGGCTTACAACCGATGACTTCACAGTTCCGAAGAAACTTACAGAACTTGCCTCTGTTACCGGTATAGAATCCAACGAATTTAGGAAAGAATTCGAATATGTGATTTAGTGCGAAAGAGCGAAAGTGTGAAAGTGCGAAAGGAAACAATTAAACAATTAAACAATCAAACAATTGCGTTGCTAACTTGCTTACTTCTTTTCATCCGGATCAACGTGGATTGTTAATGAAATAGGCCATCCGATTCCGTGTTGAACCGCCTTTTCTATTTTTTCGACTATTTCGTGTCCTTCCTTAATCGTTATATCCGGATCTAAGATGATATGAATGTCCATCATCAATTCGCGACCAATGCGTCTTATGCGTAGTCTATGCGAACCGCGAACCTCCTTAAATCCAGAGACAATCTCCTCGATATTGGCAGCTATTTCCTGTCCCACCGACCCTTCAGACAATTCGATAAGAGCCTCGAAACCAAGTTTGCCTCCAACGGCTATTACCATCAGACCGACCAACAATCCTGCTATAATATCGCCATACCACCAGCCCATAACCGCAGCACCCCCACCTGCAAGTACAACAATTGAACTAAGTGCATCGGTTCTGTGATGCCATGCGTTGGCTTTCAAGGCTGAACTATGGCAGCGTTCTGCGGTCTTCAGTGTAATACGATAAAGCCATTCTTTTGTAATCAGGGAGGTACCGGCTATTATCATTATCCATACACCGTTTATAATTACGATGTCCTGTTTGAATGTTGAGATAGCTTTCCAGATGATGCCTCCCCCAACACCGATCAGTGCAACGGCTACTATTACTACGGTAAAGGTTTCGAATTTGCCGTGTCCGAATGGATGGTTTTTATCGGCGGGACGGGCTGCGAGAGAGGTTCCGATCAGCACGGCGAAGTCGGTTCCCAGATCGGAAAGGGAGTGAAAACCATCGGCAATCAAACCAATAGAACCGATTATATATCCAACTATCAGTTTGAGAAACGTCAGCACCAGATTCCCGATCATACCGATACCGATTATGCGGGATATTTGAGTGGTTTCTTCAGCTGTTGAGTTTGAAGTCATCTGTTATGTGTTTTACCACGAAGAGTATGAAGATTCGAGTGTGTAGTTTTCTTCATATACTTTATACTTTTAAGTAGCATAGGCATCTCTGCCTGCGGTTTTCCCTGTTGCAATATTCTAATTGTCCACTAATATATGTCATTTCGATCCTGAAAACAAAGAAAATAATGATCTATAGCGCGTACAATATTTCATTAAAGAGTGAATTTCACCAACAGGATCATGAAGAACACGAAGAAACTTTAAAGATATACCAGCGAGGACTCTGACGTTAAAATATAGAGCGCTCACCTATTGCAAAATAATACCATTCAACATATATTATCCTATTATACATTCAATAATTTCTCTTTAACCAATAATGACAAATAATTCTACTGAAAAAAAATCCATACAGCAAATTATCATACTTTTCACAAGTATATTCATCATACTTTCTTCCGGATCACTATATATTCTGCACAGTGAACAACTTACACCACAGGAACTGGTCGATGAAATAAGTTCTCCATCCGAGTCTGACTGGATGGGGATCTACTTGAATGATAATAAGATTGGTTATGTATACTCAGAACTAAAGCCAATTCCGGATGGAGGATATGAGATTATTAATATATCCCGCATTTCTGGAGCAGTAATGGGCAAACAGCAGGTAATGCTTACCAGAATGACAACAATCACCGACAGTATGTTTGCTCTGGTCAGTTTTGATTGCTGTCTGGATGCTACGCCTTATGTAACATTTTATACAGGTGAGATAAAGGATAAAATCCTGTTCATACAGGTTGAAAAAATCGGTGGATCTACAGAAAAGATACAAACAGCGAGTAAACCGTTCTATCTCAGTCCGATTATTGAACCGATATTGCAATTGGGCAAATTACCAAAGGGTGACACTCTCAGATTAAGTGAATTCGATCCTTTGTCAATGCAGATGCAAGACCTGTTTGTGATAAATAAAGGGAAAACGACCCGGACAATCAATGGCGAAGATATGGTAGTATTGCAGCTAACTACAATAATGCTGGGTCTGGAAAGCACAATCTATTTAGACGAAGAATATAATACTATTGAGGAATTTGGACCGATGGGATTAGTGATGAGACGTGAGGATATGGAACAGGCGCTTAATCTTGAAAACGGTTCAGGGAAAATAGATTTCCTTTCGATCTATTCGATCCAACCGGTAGGAACTATAAAAGCTCCGCGTAGTGTAACCCATGCACGCTATAGAATAACCGGTTTTAACATTCAAAAAGCCATATCCATCAGTGACAGGCAGAACTCTGTTGATTTCAATTCCAATATTATCAAGGTTGCAGATAAATATCAGCCATCAGATATATCAGTGGAAGATATTAAGGCATTTACGACCGATTCTCCCTATATTGAGAGCAATGACCCGCAGATTATTCAAGCTGCACAGGAAGCTATGCGGAACGGATCAAGCCGACTTGACAGCCTGAATCGGTTGACTGACTGGGTATTTCGAACGATTACTAAAAAACCTTCAGTAGGCATACCGTCAGCGCTTGCCATCCTGAAAACCAGGCGGGGCGATTGCAACGAACACTCGACGTTGTTCACTGCTTTATCTCGCAGTGTCGGAATACCAACCAGGATGCATTTGGGCGTTGTTTATCAGAAAGGTCGTTTCTATTATCATGCCTGGACAGCAGCATGGGTGGAAGGCTGCTGGATGGAATTTGAACCGACATTCGGATCAAAAACAGTTGATGCCGCTCGAATAGCGCTTACTTCGGGAGATTTAACCAACTCGTTGGATTTAGCAGCAGCAATAGGGAAGATTAAAATAGAGATACTCGAAGCGGAATAAGTTCGTGATAGGGGGACAGTATACCTATTTTTCTATAGACCGTCGGTTATTTTATGAGTACTTATAAAAATAGGTATACTGTCCCCCTATCTCCAGCGGATTGTGGGTTCCTTGCAAATCCACTCTGTGCCCTCTGCGATCTCTGCGGTAAAAAAAGGTAAAAATATGACAAAAAAACCAATAATACTTAGCGGGCGCGTTAGATTTGTGCCGGTTGAGAATGTAGATACGGATATGATCTTTCATAACTCATTCCTGCATATCACCGATCGCGAAAAAATGGCGCCTCATATCTTCGGCAATCTGGAAGGTTACAAGGATTTTCCTGAAAAAGCTAAACCTGGAGACATCCTCGTAGTCGGACACAACTTCGGCTGCGGATCATCCCGGCAGCAAGCTGTAGACGGCTTTATTGCCCTTGGGATTGCTGCTGTGATAGGAAAGTCATTCGGCGCTATATACAAACGCAACGCTATTAACGCCGGTTGGCCCCTGATTGAATGCTCCGGCATCGTTTCATCCGGTATTAAGGATGGCGATGAAATCGAGTTAAACCTGAAAAGCGGAACAATTTCACGCACTGATGGTTCAATAATAGCAACCGGCAAACCGTTTTCAGACGTTCAACGGGATATCTATTTCGCGGGAGGGCTGTTGGAACTTGCGATTTAACCTGGGGAGATTAAACCAAGTGTGAAAAATAGTAGAAGCGACACTCTTGTCGCTTGAACTTTCGCATTTCAAAGACATTGCCCATGCGACAAGAGTGTCGCTTCTACTATTTTTCAAGGTTTTTAATAAAATAATAATGGAGAGAAAATGAACAACAATCTGGTAAAAATTGCGCTGCTAATTATTGTAATTATTGTGGCAGCAGTAATTTACAACGCTGTCAGGAAGGGTGATATGTCACCTGCGGTAGTGAGTCCCGATCAATTGCTTCGAATGGAAACCGGTGAATTAAACGACAATGATCTTGTAGTTGTCACATTGGAAGATAACCTTTATCACCTATCCGGCTGCTCTCACATCTCGGGACATACAGATATTATGACATTTAGCAAAGCTCGGGAAAAAGGATATGTACTTTGCCCGAACTGTATTCGCATTGGGGAATCATCAGACACTTATGATGAAAGGGTTGAGTTTAAGTCAAGTTCCCCTACAGAACCGGACATTGTTGTTGTAACGGCAGGAGATAGCCTATATCATAATCCTGATTGTGACTGGATCGGTCGTGGAGCCAGGAGAATGTCAACGGAAAATGCAATTAAAAAAGGATTTCACCCTTGTCCTCAATGTATTGATGAAGAATAGGTGATATGAAAAAATACATTGCATCTGTAATTATCGGGTTCGCAATAATCATATTGATGCTTTGTACAAACAGGTATCTTTTTCGGAAGTTCGAAGGTATCCCTGCTGATAGCACGGCGCTAAGAAAGAAGGTCATAAAAGTAGTAACTGCCGATGGTTATGAACCGGAAGTTGTAGTGGTATCTCTTAGTGACAGCCTGTATCATCTGGCTCACTGCGGGTGGAAAGGTGACAGTGTCAAATATATGTACGCAAGGGACGTTATACCCGCTGGATTTAAACCATGCCCGCATTGTTTTGGGGATGAATAATTAATCTTATGATAATTAATAAAAAACAAATACTTTGGGTAGACGACGAAATAGATCTACTCCGTTCACATATCCTGTACCTTACTGAGAGAGGATACGAGATAACCCAGGCATCCAACGGGCTCGATGCTTTAGAAATGATGCGTACTCAGGACTTTGATCTGGCGCTGATAGATGAGATGATGCCTGTGATGAGTGGGTTGGAATTGTTGCGACGGTTAAAAAAACAGCGCCCTGATCTTCCTGCCGTGGTGGTCACCAAGAGCGAAGCTGAAGACCTGATGGAAGAAGCAATCAGCGAGCAAATTGACGGCTACCTGACCAAACCGGTTAATCCTTCGCAGATACTGTCGGTTCTGAAAGGCATCCTGGATCGAAAGAAAATATCCGAGTGGCAGTTTTCACGTCGGTGGGCAGAAGGATTCGCTGAGCTTTCGCGTCTGATCGATGATAATCTTGATGCAGCAGGCTGGCTTGATCTTCATACTCGTATATGCAGTTGGGAGCTGGAATTGGATAGATCCTCAGGCGATGTTGAACTACGGGATATGCTGCGTGACGTGAGGCTTGAGGCAGACCATCGCTTTGCACGCTGGATTGAGAGTGAATATCCAATATGGATTGAATCACCGCCTGAAGCAAGACCACCCATGTCAATGAATCTGGTTGATGAACGGTTGATTCCGTTGCTGCATGAGACAAGTCCGGTTCTGTTTTTGGTTATTGATTGTTTAAGACTCGATCAATGGTTGGTACTCGAACCGTTATTGAGTGAATATTTTAACATCCAGCGCAGCAATTATTTCTCAATCCTGCCATCCGCTACACCGTACTCACGTAATGCTATTTTCTCTGGATTTCTCCCCGCAGAAATAGAGCGGCTTCACCCCGATTTATGGTTGCAGGGTGATGAAGACGAAGGCTCATCAAATCGTTATGAACATCAATTTTTAGAGGCTCTTCTCGACAGGCGAGGTATTCAACTTCAACCTGGCTTGCGATACGTGAAAGTGTTGGAACAGGAGGAAGCCGCAGGATTAGAGCGTCATATCAATGATTACTTGCACACTCCATTAACGGCTCTGGTTTATAACTTTGTTGATATACTGTTGCACACAAGACAGTCAGTAGAAGTGCTGAAAGAGATGCTGCCTGATGAAGCCAGTTTCAGATCGATAACTGCAGCCTGGTTCAAGCATTCATCGCTCTTTCGTATAATTCAAGCTTACAGCGAGGCAGGTGGTACGGTGTTGGTAACAACCGACCATGGTTCAATCATCGGTCGTCGAGGAACCAAAGTGATTGGTGACAAACAAACATCGACAAGTTTACGTTATAAACATGGACGCAACCTTAAAAGCGATAATAAAAATGCTGTCAGTATCAAGGATCCATTAGAATGGGGGCTGCCACGCCGAGGCGTAAATACTCAATATTTGTTGGCAAAGGAGGATTATTTCTTCGTCTACCCAACCAATTATCATAAGTATCTTGAGCTTTACAAAGGTAGCTTTCAGCATGGAGGCATATCGCTGGATGAAATGGTGTTGCCGGTGGTGACATTGAGGGCTAAGAAATATTAACCATTTATGATTCTGTTGAAATACTTCCTGTTTTATCATTCCCGTCTTCACGGGAATGATAAAATGGTGGCTTTTCGGTCAGACAAATTTAATTAATGGAATGAAGCTTTGTAGAGATATATGATGAAATAGGTATACTGTCCCCAAATCTCAATCATAGTTTTGCACAATAATGAAACGATGTGCGCAAATTATGCATTAACGTTTTCCAACTCGTTTTCTCTTTCCTTAATATAACAAGCTTCTCACAATCATTATTAATGGCATTATTATTGCGACTGATAAATAACAGATAAGCTTCATGCACTGCTTCTTTGACATCAGCCTATCTTATTCAAGATTATCGTTTTCTTCTTTGATTTGCATCCAGATTCAAAACAGCTTCAGCACGATTTCACGCACTGCTTCTTAAGCACGGTCATCGGCACGGTTTCAAGTACAGCTTCAGTTCGGTTTCATAGCACGGTCAACAGCACGGTTTCAAGTACAGCTTCAGTTCGGTTTCATAGCACGGTCAACAGCACGGTTTCAAGTA
>JAVCDD010000363.1 GCA_030765125.1 Candidatus Hatepunaea meridiana | reverse complement strand
CCGCTTGTTCTGCTTGGCGGAAACTTTTTAACAAGGTGTGAGCTGATGGTCCGCTTCCTTGTTCATAAACAATTATCCCTTCCTGAGCCAATGGTCCAGTGATAGATCTGCCAGTTTCCTGCAGTTGTAATATATAACCTTCAGGTTTTGTAATATTATCCCCTTTCTCCACGCATGGAGAAAGGGTGACAGGATATTACTAAATGCCGTGACAACACGCTTTCAGCATTGAAACAGAGGGAGACAGCATATGTTTCACAAAATTTTGTATAAATAATGGGTACACGTCAGAAAGGCATGCGTCTTTTAGCGAGTTATATCCAAGATTATCGAATTACAGTTCTATCATATTTGAATTTAAGGACCAATTTAGTGATAATTATTCTGAACATCAAAACGACTTGCATGGATAAATGAAGGGTTATATAATATAGAAGAGTTGACCATCAAAATGAAGAAGCTACCTAAGGAGAAATAATGTATAAGAAAGTGTTTGCAGTTGTAAGTATTCTATTAATTGCTGGATTAGCTTTGAGCGCCTGCACTACGACTCCCGATGCTCCGACAGCCGCACCAGCGGCTACCGATGCACCAATAGCTTCCGAAGTACCAGTGGAAGAGGTCGTTACCATTGAGGAACAACCGTTTGGTGATAATTTGCCCACCGCTCCAACGATTGATATCCCCCTCGTGGTTGCGTATCAGGACTTCTCTCAGAAATTTAGCCCATTCTTTGCGGATACCGGATATGACATGGATGTGGCTAGTTTGACCCAGATCTCGTTGCTGACCACTGACCGCGTAGGCGGGATCATCTTCAATGCGATTGAAGGAGAAATGGTTAACTATAACGGCACAGACTATTTCTACAAGGGCCCTGCAGACACCAAGGTGGAGTATGATGAAGCATCGGATACGACCAAGTACACTGCCAAGCTTCGTGTCGGCATGAAATTCTCTGACGGAAAACCCGTCACCATCGATGACCTCATTTTTTCCTACTACACTTTCCTTGATCCATCTTATGTTGGTTCGACCACCCTGTCATCCTATGATATCCTTGGTTTGGCTGACTACCAGACCCAGACCACAAGCGAAGTATTTGACAAATACGCTGCAATAGCTGAAGAGATCTTAGCTGCCGGCGCTGACCATGTTTGGGCAGCTACCGACACCTGGACACAAGAACAGCAGGAAGACTACTGGACCAGGGTCAATACCGCATGGATGGATTCTGTTGTAGGTATTGTCGACTATGTAAAAACCAATTATCTTGATGCTTATGGGGAAGAGATCATGGGCTTGACCCCTGAGGTCATTTCCGAAAATGAAGGTATTCAGATTGCCTTCGGTATGGCAATATGGGGTTTTGGTGAGATGGTAGACGGTCAGTTTGTGGCTGCTGTTTCCGGAGATACCTACGATTTGATCACAACATTCCCCACGATTGAAGATTACTATAACGAAACATACGCCGCTTACGAAGGTAATCTGGTTGAATATGCTTCCGTTGAGGATGCGGCCGGCGCCGACTTGCAGGGTAATGTAAACTCTGCTTTCATCGGCCTATGGGGTCCGCAAGACGAAAGCATGGGTGGTGAGGGTGTTCCTAACATTGCGGGTATCGTGAAGGTTGACGATTACACCGCGGAAGTCACTGTGAAGGGTTTTTCTGCCCCAGCCGTGTACTCCATACTCGGCATCCAGGTCTCGCCACTGCACTACTATGGCGACGTTGCAAAATATGACTATGACAACAACATGTTTGGCTTTGACTTTGGTGACCTGTCCAAGCAGTTGAGCTTGACCGCTACCCCGATGGGTGCTGGCGCGTACAAGTTCGTCGAGTACGATAATAGGGTCGTCTACTTCACGGCAAACGAGTCCTATTATAGAGGTTGCCCGAAAATCGCAGAAGTTCAGTTCAAAGAAACCACTTCCGCTGAAGTTGCCTCTGCAGTTCAAACAGGTACAGCTGATGCAGGGGAGATGACCGGTTCCCGATCTCGCTTTGATGAGGTTGCATCTTATAACGCTAACGGCGAAATCACGGGTGACATCATCACCACAAGTAAAGTTGATAACCTTGGTTATGGCTATGCGGGCATCAATGCCGGTACAGTCAACGTGGCTGGTGAAGCAGACTCCGATGCATCCAAGAGTTTACGCAAAGGCCTAGCCACGATTTTGGCAGTCTACCGCGACGTAGCCATTGACAGCTACTACGGCGAAGCCGCATCCGTCATCAATTACCCGATCTCTAATACATCCTGGGCAGCTCCCCAGCCGACCGATGGGGACTACAAGATCGCGTTCTCAACGGACGTTGACGGAAATCCCATCTACACCGCAGATATGACACCAGAAGAAAAATATGCAGCTGCAGAAACAGCAGCACTAGGCTTCTTCGAAGATGCCGGTTACACGGTCGCCGGTGGCAAAGTTACTGCAGCTCCTGAAGAAGCGAAGTTAAGCTACGAAGTCATCGTTCCTGGTGACGGCACTGGCGATCACCCTGCGTTTGCGATCCTGACCGGTGCACAAGCTTCCTTGGAAAATATCGGAATGGAACTTAAGATAAATGACCCTGCTGATTCCAACATCCTCTGGGATGCTCTTGATGCCGGTACCCAGGAACTATGGACTGCTGCCTGGGGTGCTACGATCGACCCCGACATGTACCAGGTCTATCACAGCAGCGGAGTTGTAGGTGAAGGTGGTTCTGATTCGAACCATTACCAAATCCGTGATGCAGGACTGGATCAGCTTATTGTTGATGCCCGAAAGAGCGATGATCAGAGTTACCGCAAGGCGATTTACAAGCAGGCTCTTGACACGCTTATTGACTGGGCTGTTGAGATCCCGACCTATCAGCGACAAAACAGCATCATTTTTAGCACTGTGCGTATGGATATTGATACAATTACGCCTGACATTACTACCTTCTGGGGTTGGATGGAAGACCTGGAATTAGTTGAGATGCGCTAATCGCTTGGTGGTTTCAATAAAGCCTTTTTGTAAGTGAATATGAGCCCACCTCCGGGTGGGCTCATACTATTTTGTTGATATGGGATTAGTAAAGACAAATTTCGGTTGAGAAGCATGAGGGAATCGACATGAGAAATTTCATAATAAGGAGAATCTTACTCGGTTTGTTCATTACGTTCTTTGGAGCGATGGTGATTTATTTTGTCATCCGCTGTTTGCCTTCCTCCTACGTAGAAACGCTCGCAAGACAGAGAGCCAGTAGCCCCTTAAGTAACAAGACTTACCAGGAGTGGTTGGATCAGCTCAATGTCGTCTACAAACTAAACATCGGGATTATTCCAGGTTTTTTCGGATGGCTCGGAAATGCGCTGAGGGGAGATTTTGGTGAATCCTGGCATTATGGTATTCCTGTTACAGAAAGATTTAACCAGGTTATCTGGTATTCCGTCGTCATTAATATTGTCACGTTTATTGTTCAAATTTTTATCTCTATCCCTTTGGGTATTTTGGCAGCAAGAAAGCAATACAGCAAAACGGATTATGCTATCACGGTCTTTGCATTGATGGGTATATCGCTGCCAACATTTTTCCTTGCGACGTTATTAAAATATGGTTTTTCCATAAAACTCGGCTGGTTTGATCTCTATGGGTTAACCGGCAGGTACTTTACTTCTATGACCCCTTTTCAACAGGTAATGGATATTGGATATCACATGATCCTGCCTGTCGTTACGCTGACGATGCTCTCGATTGGGGGACTTATGCGCTATACTCGAACGAATATGCTGGAGGTTCTCAATTCGGATTATATACGTACCGCGCGTGCGAAAGGACTTTCAGAAAAGGTCGTCATCAATAAGCATGCCTTTCGGAACACTTTGATTCCGCTCGTTTCGTACATGAGCTATCTGCTGCCAGCAATGTTTGCCGGCTCGCTAATTACGGAGACGCTCTTCCAGATACCGGGTATTGGCTATGTATCCTATCAAGCCATTATCCGCGGCGACATACCCTTCGCTATGTTCTATTCGACATTCCTTATCGTTTTGTCAGTGGTCAGTCTTATCGTTGCGGACATAATGTACGCAATAGTGGACCCGCGAGTAAGAGCGAATTGATTGGAGTGGTTTATGTCTAAGAATGGAATATCCAATAAAAACACAGAGCTGGAAGTCGTCCGAACTAATGAGGGCATTGAAGAGATGCATCTTGACGATTCTCGGCGTGTCAAGGTGCTTTCTCCTGGTATGCTCGTTTTCAAACGTTTCATACGCAGCAGCCTTGCTGTCATCGGTCTTGTTATCCTGCTGTTCATGTTCTTGTTTTCATTTCTTGGGCCCCTGCTTTCTCCCTATGGCCAAACGCAGGTTTTCAAAGGCGTAGGTTCTATGTCCAAGGATTATGCGGGGGCAATATATAACGAGGAATTGCGTTATACAGTTGTAGCGGGTGAGAGCTTCGGAAGCGCTGAGCGCGCTCAGTTCCTGTTAGCCCTCGGAAAAAATACCGAAACCTTCAGCTATGGGGATTCCGTCTATTACTATGTTAGCGAGAGTAAAGATGTCTATCGAATCCTGCGGCTTGAACCTGTTGCCGAAGTGATGTTCGGGGTTTTTAGACCTTTAGGCGGTGATGATGTCCCCGATGCGCTTAAAGAGGCATTTCAATCCAATGTGGATAATAAAGTGAAAGTCTTTACGTTGGACGGCGTGTCCTACCGCATTACCGAAACAAATAAGGCATCACAAATTTCCACCGAGCATGACTTGGCGCTTGCCATGTTGAATGTATACGACGCATATAATGAATCGGATTCAAAAACCGTTACTTCCTACGATTTTAGACTTGCCAGCAGCCGCGCAATTGCGCAGAAAAATAATACCTTTTCGGTTGGCGATCATACATACACTATCGGCTATGATGAAGCTAAATCCACAATCTTTGATGCCGCGGGTGCTGAATATGCCGAAGTATCTGGTATTATCGTCAACCCCCTTGATCAGGCGTTATTCCTGACAGTTGATTTTAAGGCGGCGGTTCGTGAGGCGATTATTGACCGTGAGACCAAATTTTCATACCTTCATGACGATGGCGAAAATATAGATTACCAGATTGTACGTGTCAATAAAACCTACAATATTAGGAAAGAAACAGCTACGGAGCTAATCCGCACGTTTGAGGCTCCTTCCGCTGAGCACCTTCTCGGAACCGATAACAATGGCATGGATCTCATGACACGACTCATGTTCGGCGGGCGGGTATCGCTGATGGTCGGTTTTGTGGTCATATTTATCGAGGTTATCATTGGCATCATTGTCGGCGGCATCTCCGGGTACTTTGGGGGTTGGGTGGACACTGTGTTGATGCGTTTTGTCGATTTGTTCAACAGTATTCCATTTTGGCCGATGGTCCTTATATTTGGTTCTGTCATGGACACCCTGGAAGTTAATCCTATGGTGAGAATCTTCCTTTTGATGGCGCTCCTGGGCATACTGAGCTGGACGGGTATAGCACGTATTGTCCGTGGTCAAATACTATCGCTCCGTGAACTGGCCTTTATGGTCGCGACGGAAGCGACTGGAATCCGCACGAGCCGCAAGATATTCAAACATCTGATACCGAATGTCATGCCGCTATTGATTGTTCAAGCAACGGCAGGACTCGGAGGCATTATCATAACAGAAGCGACACTGGGTTTTCTGGGACTTGGAATCAAATACCCATTGGCTTCCTGGGGGAGCATCATCAATGTGGCTTCGGAAGCGTACGTTATGACCAATTTCTGGTTTATGTGGATACCGGCGGG
>JAVCDD010000107.1 GCA_030765125.1 Candidatus Hatepunaea meridiana | reverse complement strand
TGATACAAAGAACAGAAAACCTTGAGAAAAAGATGTTTTTTCTCTTTTACAAATAAATTGACTGTTTGAAGTTTATTATTTTTTTTTCTAATGATGCGAAAATTATGGGTTTTCGGTCGGGCACTAGTTAGTTTTAGTTGCGCGTTGGGGAGTCTCTCACGACCTTCAGCTCCCACGGATGCAAACGGTGAAGCTCGTATCAGGCTGACACCTGGTGTGTCAACGGGAGTTTCGAGGGTTTCCGCTTCCACCCGGAGTGGTGATGACCAGATCTTCAGTAATGTAGTAGGTTGGAATTGGTAGAAGGTGCATCGGTTGAAGACCATATCATCAAAGTTCCCGTAGATTACTGCATCGAAAGCGCCGTCTTCCTGACCGTGCTGCACAGGTTGATAGCCTCAGGGTCAGACCAAGCTTGTGACAAATGGCGGCGTGACTACCGGATCAACGGAACAGATGACCTCGAACTGCATCATCTGTACAGGGCGATGGCTTGGCTGGGTGAACCGCTGTCCGATCAAACCGACGCTGCACCATTCGCTCCGCGCTGCACCAAAGACCGGATAGAAGAAGAACTGTTCCACCGAAAACGTGATCTGTTCAGCGAACTGAACATGGTCTTCTTCGATACCACAAGCCTCTACTTTGAAGGGAATGGCGGCGAAACTATCGGCAAGAAGGGACATTCCAAAGATCATCGTCCTGACCCTAACCAGATGATCGTGGGGATGACACTCGACGACAACGGACGACCGCTTTGCTGTGAGATGTCGCCCGGCAACAGTGTTGACGTCAAGTCGCTCCTTCTGGTAACAGACCGTATGCGCCGCTGTTCTGATCGTGAAGATAGGTAGTAATGTTCTCCCCAGTGACTGAACCTGCCCTCGCGTTCGCCAACCTCTTTGAACCAGAGGCGCTCAGGTGGGTCGTAAGCATAAGCAGAAAAGGTAAAAAGTAAAGTTAATAGGACGGTTAAAGGAATGGAAAACATGATTCCTGACATTTTATCTCATGAAATATAATTATCGGAGTTGAAGGACTACCTGTCATTTTATCGGCAAGTAAGAGAGGATAATGATAATATAACGAAATGAATTGTTAAATAAATAATGATTTATATTACAGAATAGAAGAAATACGGAAGAAATTGCTTATTTTTTATTGATCGTTGTTAGCTCATACTATTTTTCATTCATATACATGATATACATCCGCTGGCAGACACCTCCATCTACCAATCTTCTGTTTGAAATCCCGAGATATAGCTGGCAGACGAGAGTGTCTGCCAACGGGCGTATTACCAATTAATTATCTATTTGATACTGCAAATTGGACTCACTTCACCACCATAGCCTTACACTCCCCCTTATACTTCCCAGCTTCCATCCTGATGATATAAATACCCGACGTCACGCTGCCGGCATCCCAGACAGCATTATAACGACCGGCTTGCTGCTCGTGGTCAATCAGCGTAGTTACCTGGCGTCCGGTGACGTCGTATATTCGGATGGAAACCTTGACGGCTTCGGGGAGGCTGTAAGCTATACGGGTGATAGCGTTGAACGGGTTAGGGTAGTTTTGTGAAAGGTTGAATTCGGTGGGGATATTTGTGTTAATTGTTACGTCCAGAACAGTGAAACCATCATCGCTGTAAACAAGACCGTCACCGGCTTTGATCTTGCTGACAATCAACTCCACTTCAGTATTATTTTCAGCATCCCAGTATCGCAGTTCGAAGGATTCGCCGTTTTGCATTCCTTCAAGAATGTCCGTTTTCTGCGATACATCCTGGTCAGACAAGAGTGTCCTATATACATTTTTGTCAGACAAGAGTGTCCGACCTACTGAACCCCATACTGCCAGACCGCATTTGTAATCTTTAACAATGCCAGCGCCTACAAGGTTACCGGAAGAGTTGAAAGCGGCGATGCTTGGAATGATGAAGTCTTTTGCCTCATTGTTAACTTGTGAACTGTTTTCGCAGGCGGGGACGCCTGCGCCACCCGAAGAGGGGAGGTTTATCAGTACGCTCATATTCACGCCGGTTGGAGCGGGTGGCTGCCAATGACAATTTAACCGGTTATCGTCAGACAGGAGTGTCCGACCTACTGGTACTCTGTCACCTTCATCCGGCTGTACGGGGTAGTTCAGCACTACGTCTGCATCAACAAGAACCATGTAACCTTGACCGGGAGTCCAGGGATCCATATCTGAGAAAAAATAACCGGGACCCATAAAACCGCCGTTTCCATCTTTCGCTATTAACACATGGTCAATAATTGATGAAAGCACATAGTATCCGCTCCCTCTACTTGCAAGTAAATCATAATCTGGATAGTAAGCAATCATATTCCAGCCGGCTCCAAGATGAATATCCGCTTGCGGATGGATTGGAGCGCCCTCCCAGCTAACTTCCATTTCATCTTCAACTCTCACCAAATAACCCTGCTCAGGATTCCAATGCCTGATACCCCAGTAATTCCATTCCGGTATGCAGAAGTCACCATCCATGTTCTTTGCTATCATCAAAAGATCATCAAATTCCTCGCACATTAACCGCATACTGACGTCTTCATTATCCCAATAGTCTCTATTAGGAATGATATTCAGCGAAATCATATTCCAGTTTTCCAAAAGTTGAATAACCTGCTCACGCAAGGAGTAAGAACTGATAACGAGTTCCGAAAAACCATCATTTACCCAAATCCTTGGTCCATTTATAAATTCAGCATCAGCGGAATATTCCTCGTCAGTTTCCGGATCCCAAGTGCGGAAGTTGAATGTTTCTCCGTTGTAGAATCCATCAACCTGTTCGTTTCCGGGAACATCACCATAAGCGATCAACCTCACTCCTCTATCCTGCCAAACAACGCCTCCAGCCATAATATTACCGTCAGTGAAAACACTGATCTCCCAACCGCTCGGAACAGCTTCATCATTAAAGTAGAATTCGTCTATTTGCAGTTCGTGACGATAATCGGTTTCTACAAAGTCGGGATTATGTAAACGAGAGCCCAGTTCAAGTGTAACGCGAATGGAAATGTGTTCGTTATCGGGATCGTTAGAGGAAATTATAACATCGGCGTTGTAATCGGTAAAGTTCTCGAGCTCGGTTGGGTCAATTGTAAGGATGACTTCCTCTTCCTCACCGGCGGGAATGCTGCCCTGATCCGGGTCTGCCGTAATCCAGCAGGGTTTCATTTTCGCTTCAGCCCAACGGGTCAGGTTTGTGCATTCCATCATACTCGACCATTGCCAGTCCTGCCGCCAGAAGAGTGTGCCGGTTATACCGGTGAAGAGTACGTAGCCACTGCCACATTGCCAATCGGCTATGATGCAGGTATTATCCTGCTGCTGAGGTTTGTAGTACCAGACGGCATCTTCAGGCAGATCCGCTTGGTTGATAATTGCGTAGTTCAGCGAGCTGCCACGCATAACGACTCTCTGACGGTTGCGGTCATCGTTGTCATTGCTGTAGAATTCAAACGGCGTAAATAGAGGTAAATCTTCCTCGATACCTTCAATTAAGCCGTCCTGGTCATCGTTCAGGAAGTCTGGATTGACGTCTCCCCAATCGCCATGCGGTCCACGACGGACTAGGATGTCTCCGTCATTGGAAAACAGGTCTATCTCCTGAAATGAATTGCTTCCTGCAAAGAAGACGAACAACCCACCGTCGTTTACGTAGTCTATTATTTGATTGCGGTGGTCGGTGTATTGCTGGAAAAACGCTTCAGACAAATCCTCACCCGTGCAAACCAGATCGTATTCCTCGAGGTTGATGTCGTCTATATCTTCAATGTTGCGTTGAACGACCTCCGGTTGCTGATTCTCGAAAACAGCAAGCCATTCGTTATTATCAGCCCAGCCATAGCCTCTATCTGCATCGGATTTAAGCAATAATATACTGATCTCATCCCAGAGTTCGTCGCGTCGTGGTGAATGTGTTCTATTTACACTACGCAACCTGCGAACCGGGGTATCGCGTTCCTCTTCGACGATCTCAATGTCAACATCGAAGATCAAATCACGCCGGAAATTACCTATCGCGTTGTGAATAATGACCGTTTCTTCAAGTGGATCATCACCCGGCAACATACGGATTGAAAACCCATCACCATCATCAGGTTCAGTAGATACTCGCGGCGGTATCTGTCCCATTCCGGATAATTCGTAATGGAAGCGACCCTGATTAAACGATTCATTCTCTGCATTGCTGAAGAAATAAATTGCTCCGTTCCGCTCGCCAACCTGAACAGGATGGAACAACAAATCAAGCTCAATGCTGTCGAAAGCCGGTACAACTACATCATCATCAAAAGCGATACTGAATTCGTCTTCATTATTAAGAGAAATCCTGTCGAATTCAAGCTCGTCCGAACCGGCATTAACAAGGACAATAGTTGTCATGTCCTCTTCTTCACCATTTATATACGTCGGATTGAACTCAATCGGATCACCACCTAATTCTGCCGGTAAAGGATTAGTATTTTCCTCGTCTAATAATACCTGCCCAACGACAAGCATATTCACAGTCATAACTTGGTCGGGACTTTCCGGATCATTTGAGAGGAAATGAACGTCCGCTTCATACAGACCATCGGTTAGTTGCTCAGTATTCAGAATGACAAATATATCCATATCCGCACCGGCTTCCATTTCACCGATTTCAGGATCAATAGAAATCCAATGAGCGCCTGATACCGACGTCAGATAAATCAACAGTTCTTCTGCAGTGGAGCCCCAATTTGGAGGCTGTGCCCAGTTCTGCCACTGATGCCCGACTGGACAACCGCTGACTACTACTACTCCAATACCGAGGTTATAAGCAACAATCGCGGGTGTGCGATTGTTCCAACCCTCTGCGATAACCTGATACCAATTGCTGTCATCCAGTTCGCGGAATTGAGCTTCATCGTAACGGTTATGTGTGAAAGAACCACCACGCAATTGATCTCCATCGTTCCAATTCATAAGCTCAGCTAACAGGAAGTAATTATCATCATCCGGATCCTGGCTGACTTTAACACGTCCATCGTTATCAGGTTGATAAACCCATTCAACGCCGCCCGGAGCGCGCATCGGCTGGTTGTCGTTGTAACCTGTTTCAAAATACATAGCGCCACCATTGAGAATATATTCTTCAATGGCGTTTGCATTCTGGTTGTAAGCATTATAATATGCCTGACTTTGGAAGTTTCCTGTAATAATCAGGGCATCGTAATCCACAAAATCAACGTTGTTCCAATCATCAGCGTTTCTAAACCAGGTGTATTCTACGTTACCAAGACCTTGAGCATCACTGAAGAAGTTGTCGTCAAACCATCCCCAGCCCTGCTGATCCTGGAATAGTGCAAATACATAGTCTTCAAGATCATCACGACGCGGACCCGCTGCTACTCGGCGGGTAGGATAGACATTCTTGTCTGTCGAAGTCTCTAATTCAGGTGAGGGATAATCGAAACAAGCGACAAGCGTGTCGCTTCTACTAATATCTTTGACTCCATCGCAAGCGACAGGAGTGTCGCTTCTACTGTTATTCTTAACTCTACGCAGTGAACGATTTCTATTGCGATCTCTTTCCGGTATGCTGATGATTTCGATCTCGGTTTCAAACACCAACTCGCTGCCGCCTTCATTCGCCAATTCTACCGCAACCCGAACCTCTTCGCCAACACCGATTTCCTCTTCAATGGCATTCATAAAGACTAATACAGGAGCTTCAAGCCCAAGACCGTCCACGCGAACCGGATACCCGTATTGATCTTCGTCAGGATTCCAGGGGTAACGTAAATCGTTAGACAGGAATCGTATTACTTCCTCATAACGTTGGTTTGCATCCTCCGGATTAAATGTGATCTCAACCTCTATCACCTCCTCCGGCTCAAGGATTATCTCGAAAATATCGCCATCAATCCAGTATGGAGAACCATCCTCTAATTGAACGTCGTCAACCTGCAAGTCATCAGTGCCAGTGTTTTCGATAGTAAAGTTTCTTGTCTGTGGGTAGTCAATGTAAACAACACCAAAATCAAGCGGTTGTTCATCCTCCTCATCACCTCCTGGCGTAACGTCAATATTAGGAACCCCCGTAATACTCATCCAGACGCTAATTGAGATGTCATCATTTTCAGGGTCATTGCTGAGAATATGAAGATCGGCAATGTAATCGCCACCAGGCAGTCCGGAAGCGTCAAGAGTCACGATCATATTTAAATCTTGATCGCTCTCCAGTTCACCTTGATTCGGATCCCACATCAGCCAACGGCGCTCTGTTATACCATCATCAACAACGAGAAAATTCGCTTGATTGTATGAGCCGAGCCAAAGATTTGAACCATCGTGCGTAATACCGACCCATTGGTTGTTGCCGTTGTCAAAAGCAAAGTCCTGAACAAATTCCTCAATCTGCCATTCTTCGGTATCAATCTTCAGTTGATGGATACGCATAGGGATGTTTATCCACAACTGCCCGTCAGGATGTGCATCAACCCAGCCTATGCCGCGGCAGTTCTGATTAGCAAACTGACCCTGCCGCCAGTTCACTCTACCGACTTCTTCAACACGATTATCATCGACTTCGAAGAAATACAGGTTATCCCAATCCAGATCCGAGATAGTAATCAGCCATCCGTTTTCGGGACTTGTTGTCAGAGCAGTTGGTCGACTTGGGAGGTTCAGGTTGCCCAGATTGTTTCGTTCGGTATCCCACCTACCGAGCCACGAATTCGCCCAGGGAACGACATAGATAACGCCGTCCATCCAGGCAATATTCATCGGATTCTGACCTTGTGGCTGGAAAGGTTGAACCGCTACTTCTATGTCTTCATAATCTTCATCGAAAGATACCGCTCCCAGCCAATTCGGTGAATATGTAGAAAACCACATCCATTCATTTTCCTGGTCGTAGGTGCAGCCCTTGTATCTACCTACCGGTGCCTGCTGCCAGGGAATCTGTGCGATGATTTCACCGGGGTCATCGCGGCGAGGTCCGATTGAACCCTCTATTCTTGATATGTTGTGTCGGGTGTTAACACCCGACACAACGCTGAGTGTCCGAGCATTATCATCACGTCCTTCAGGTTCCTGAATAATTTCTATCTCGGTCTTAAAACGTAATGTTGAAACACCATTATTCGATATATTTATCTCATAATCCTCGATATCGCCCGTAAAAAGTTCGTCGGATACTTCATCCGGATCCACACCTATTATTGGCGGTTCCTTTGGAAAAGCATGAACGGGAATGGCTATTTCTTCCTCATCCGGATCATCGGAAGTAAAGACCATAAATAACTCTTCATCCTCACCGGGGTATTCTTCAGCATCATCAGAAGTAAAGTATAGAATTACAACCGCCTCCTCACCGGCTTCAAGCACGAAAGCCCTCTCAATATCGGAATAGAAATGCGGATCTTCTCCCTCTTCAGAAGATGATACACTGCTAATTTCAATAGGTGATGTTCCTTCGTTCTTTAAGGTTGCTTCCAGTTCGTATTCAGTATTAACATAGAAATCCGGATCATAGTACGCATTCCAGTCCAGGGTACTTTCCTCATCGGCGTATCCTGTCTCGCCCATACCTATTTCCCACCTGATTACAAGGTCTGAAGCAGGTGAGATATGAAAAGAAATAGCTACTACTACATCGGAATCGGTCGGATCATTACTCGGAATGTGAAGCTCAGCTTCATATTCACCCTCAAATAGACCTGTTGCATCAATGGTTAAGATTATTGTAACGGCATCACCATCCGGTTCGATCTGTCCTTCTGCGGGATCAACAGAAACCCATCCCGAACTTCCTGCTTCTGTCAGGTAATAAAGTATTTCAGCGGCAATGGAACCCCACATTCCTGGCTGATTATAATTCTGCCAGCAATGACCAACCGGATGAGCTACAGTCAGAACCGTTCCCCTACCATACCCATAGACAACCGCGCCTGCTCTTCCACCGTTTTGAGTATTGGCAATAACCTGATACCATTCGAGTGTGCCGTTATCCACTCCATTTTCAAACTGAGGTAGGTTGTAAGAGGCGTGAAGCCACGAGCCGCCTTCGATGACCTCGCCTTCATCCCAGTGATCAGGTTGAGTCTCGTGGCATATATAAGCTAACAAACTATAATTATCATCATTGGGATCCGGGCTTACAACGAGAGCGCCGTTTCCATCACCAGCGCCGTTATCATTGTAAATACCGCCGGGTGTGCGGATTGCTGCATTAGAATTACCGCTCTCCGCATACAGGCAGCCACCGTCGGCAATATACTCACTGAAACGTTCTAAGTTATTGTTGTATTGCTGAACGAAACCCTGGTTGTACGTCGACATAATAATCACATCGTATTCCTCGAAATCTACGTCGTTCCAATCATTAGCATTCCTGTAAGAATCATACATTTCCCCATCCACCAGCGGTTCACGACCTAACATCAGATCATCCAGCCAACCCCAGGAACTCCTGTCCTGAAAAACAGCGAAACGCATATCTTCAAGGTCAACGTCGTCACGGCGAGGTCCGATGTACCCCCTCTCATCATCCGGTTCACTGACAATTACGAACTCAGTTGTGAACCAGAGTAATGATTCACCCTCATTATTTATTACAATTTCGTGATCTGATTGTTCAGCGGTTATTAGATCGTCTTCTATTTCCAGAGGTTCAACGGAGATTATCGGTGGGCGGTTAACGTTCGCTCGAACTGCTATTTCGTATTCCTCATCTTCTTCATTATGGTCGTTGGAATAGATAATCATATTTGATTCGTATTCATCAGGCGAGTCAAGAGACGCATTGAAAATTAATTCGACAACACCTTCACCGTAAGGTGCAATTTCCAATTCGGTGGGTTCGGCGGTGAACACCGGATCGTTATCTTCATCCGATGCAATATCTGAAATCTCAAGCGCCCGCGAACCATTATTCCCAATCGTGATAGGTATCCTATAAGGACCGCCTGTAAACAAATCGGGATCAAATTCTGCGTTGAAATTTATAACGTCCGGATGACCGGCTTCCCATGTAATTTCACCGATGTTTGCAGCGCCAATAGTATTGATGACAAAGCTAATCCTCAGTCCTGCTTCAAATTCCGGATCGTTCGACATAAAAATCAAATCCGCTTCATAAGCGCCTTCAAGGAGTCCTTCCGTTGTAACAGTAATACCAATTTCCATCTCATCATCGGCTTCAATACGTCCCTCATCCGGCTCATACATCAGCCAATAGGTCTCGGTAATGCCATCGTCTATCACTTGAATAATATTCGTGCTATAGTTGCAACTCCATAGGTTGTAACCATCGTGTGCGAATCCGTCATGCTGCTGCGCCGCCAGCCGGGCAAAGTTCGCGATACGATCACCTAACACCCACTCATCCGTATTAACGGCAAACTGATGGAGGCGATTCCGCGAACCGACCCAAAGCGGACCATCAGGATGCTTGGCGACATAGTCCATTGAACGACACCAATCATTGCCTATGGCGGGGAAAAGTCCGTTACCGCCAAGCCTGGCAACACGCTCACCATCGTTCTCAAGATCGAACACATAGACATGCAGCGGTGCATTATTGTGTATAATATACATTATACCGGTTTCAGCATCAATCGCCACACCATTGACTCTGCCACCATCCAGATTGACATTCAGATTGCCGATGTCATTGCCTTCGAGGTCTTTACGCGCTACCCAAGCATTCCAGAGGCACATATAATAGAGCGTACCATCGTAATACGCCACATCCATCGGGTTTGGACCCGGATGCTGCCATTGGGCAACGATTTCAGGCGCATCATTGACCTCGCCCTCGTTAGGATTATACCCGTTTAGATCATAAGCTACAACCCTGCGCTGACCCATATATTCATGCTGCCACATCCAGTTGTTGTCATAATCCCAGGCTAAATGCTTGTAATTATTTGCAGCCAACGAAGTACGAATGGTATATAAGACATCACCCGGATCATCACGCTGTGGTCCTTGTTTGGTTCCATGTAGTCTTCGAGCACCCAAATCTCTTTCCGGTTCGTCAATGATTTCATGCTCGACGGTGAAAATCAGATCATCATCGCCCTCATTGAAGACCGTCAGGACATATTGAGCCTCATCCGGGATATCGACGTCATCCTCGATTGAAACCGGTTCAATTACAATATCCGCCTGGGCATTCGGGATTACAAACAGCAATCCTGTGAAGACCAAACAGTATAATAAAAGGGTAAAACCCTTAATCCCACACATGTTGCCTCCTTGAAGCATAGGTTAAATTCCATGAAATGTAACAAGTTATGAAAAACTCCGTAGCGCTGGCGTCCTCGCTGGCATTGAAGAGCCTTGCCGGCGAGACGCCAGCGCTACTATTTACTGAGGAAACTAACGAATAAAGGAACAATCTCCCATTGTAACAGTTAAATATAAGCACTAATATTTCAGTCTAATGTGAGGTAGAGCACAATAAACACAAAAATATTAAAAAAGTTGCGCTTAATTGAATCAATAGGTGATTAATGCCCCCCAAAAAGCCCGCTGGCAGACGCCCTCGACTGCCAGTATAGAACTGGAATAACAAATACATAGCTATCAGACGAGGGCGTCTGCCAGCGGGCAATCGCACTTTTTACACAATTATCATAGGTTTATACCTATCCCTATTAAATAATACGTCATAATAACCATTATCATTAGGAAAATAGCAGTCTTAATTGCTTTTCATAAGGTTCGCTTGCTTTTCATAATATAATATTATAACTTAGTTTGTTTATTAAAATGATTCGATCTTTGGGGATATCTAATTAAACTAACAACAAACCACATAATCGCTCTGGCGGTTTTTATCTTCGCCTTTGCAATCTTTTTCAGTACCACGGCGCCTACAACAAGCTTCTGGGACTGCGGAGAATTCATCGCTGCATCATATACCCTTGGCGTGCCTCACCCCCCCGGAGCGCCGCTCTACCTGATGATCGGCAGGCTGTTCTCTATGATCCCTTTTGCCGAAAACATCGGACTGCGGGTTAACATTTTTTCGACACTCGTTTCAGCGATTACTGTGATGCTGCTTTATCTCTGCATTGTAATGTTAATTCGCATCTGGCGTGGTAGAGAGAAAACATTAAACGATAAAATATCAATATATGGCAGCGCCATAGTAGGATCACTGGCATTTGCATTCTCGCATAGTCAATGGTTTAACGCCGTTGAAGCTGAGGTTTACGCCGTCAGTATGTTCTTCACCGCTGTAGTATTCTTCCTGGCGTTACGGTGGCGCGATTATGCCGGTACTCCTGCCGGAAATAGAATCCTTCTCTTTATCTTCTACGTTGTCGGATTGTCAACAGGTGTTCACCTGCTCAATGTTCTGGCACTGATGGCAGTAACCTATATTGTAGCATTTAAAAAATATGACTTAACATTCAAGAGTTTCATCCTTATTGGTATAATGGGCGCAGTAGTTATCTTTACTATCTATCCAGTTATCATTCAAGGGCTTCCGACACTCATTAAGGTTTCAAAATCTTTCTCATATTGGTCCGTAATCATTATAATGATTGCGCTCGCATGGGCTTCTTTTGAGTTTATACGACATGATAAACGCTTACCGGCAATGGTTTCGTTATCGGCTTTACTTGTCATTATCGGATATTCCACATTCCTTATTATCATAATTCGATCCGGACAGGACCCATTCCTGGATGAAAACAATCCTGAAACCTGGAGCAAGCTTCTTTCCTATCTAAACCGCGAACAATACGGTTCAGAAAGCCTCTTTCTGACTATGTTTGAGCGCAAGGCGCTGTTCTGGGCATACCAGATAAAAAAGATGTACATTCGCTACCTCGGATGGCAGTACTTCGAGATAAATCGCTTCTATATGCTTCCTTTCCTGCTCGGTATGGTCGGCGCTGTTCATCATTTCTTCCGTGAAAAAAAGGGCGCCTTTGTTGTTTTAACCCTCTTTTTTATGACCGGTTTTGCGATTCTCCTTTACTTGAATCAGGATGATCCACAACCGCGTGAACGAGATTATGCTTATGTAGGTTCATACTTTGCATTTGCGATCTGGATAGGTATAGGAACGTTTGCATTGATCGAAATGATAACCGAATGGGTAGGTCGAAGATCGTCTGACAAGAGAGTCCAACCTACTACTGTAATTGCTGTAACCATTACTGCGCTATGCTTTGCTCTTGTGCCTATGAATATGCTAATCAAGAATTACCACACCCATTCACGAGCCGGTAATTATGTTGCCTGGGATTATTCCTATAATCTTCTTAATACTTGCGAAAAGGACGCTATTCTGTTCACAAATGGTGATAACGATACATTCCCTCTCTGGTATTTGCAGACTGTTGAGGGCGTCAGAACCGACGTTCGCGTGTTGAACTTAAGCCTGTTCAACACTGGCTGGTTTATTAAGCAAATACGCGATAAGGAGCCAAAAGTACCGATGCCGGCAAAGATTACCGATGAATATATAGAGAATTATATTGACAGTCGAGACGTTACCGGGCTGATGGATAGATATTGGCAGGAGAGACGCAAAGTAAAAATTGATGGTCCTACTCCCGATGATCCGACTATGGTCTGGGAAATTCCTGCGACTCTTTCCTATCCCGTAGGTCCCCAGGGAAAAATGGAACACTTCCTGCGTGTTCAGGACATTATGATCCTATACACTATGTTCGCATGCAAATGGGAAAAACCAATATATTTTGCCGTTACAGTTTCAGATCAAAACCTTATAGGATTGAGAAATATTGCTGATACATCTAAGAATTACCTGAAAATGGAAGGATTGGCATTCAAGCTTATGCCTCATCCGACAGAACTTATTGATCCTGATTTGATGGCGGAAAACCTGCTAAAAAAATACAAATATCGAAATATCAATAATCCAAAAATTCATTACGGCGATAACATAATAAAACTGTTGGGTAACTACCGTCAAGGCTTGCTCCAGTTAGCCTACCATTACATTGGAGAAGCTCAAACAACCGGAATGATGGGTGAAAAACCTGTTGAACGAACTATGACACTCGCAGAGCGCATTGATAAATTCGACGAGCTGGATCCACGCACTAAAGCATTGACAGCATTGGATTTTATGAGTGAGATAATCCCAGAAGATCTGATACCGATCAGGCACGACGTCATCAGGGTTCAAATAGGCAGGCTCTATTCCCAATTAGGTCATCCTGAAGAAATATCCAAACGTCTCGACGCGATTACTAATGAGAAAAACCTTAACGCGCAAAATGCCTTCGAATATGGGGTATATTATTTATCAGAAGCGCAATCGGAAGAAAAAGCTAAAGAAATGTTCAATTACTCTCTAAGGCGTAACTTTACTATTGAAAACATACAACGGGTGGTTTATACCTGGATACAATTTACCAGTGATACAACTTATGCAGCCGATTTGCTGCGAAATTATCTGGTGAAGGATAACAGTCATCAATCCCGGCTGCTGATTGCGACTCAAGCACAGATGTTTGGTCTGGATGGATTGGCATTTTCTATATATGAACCTCTCTTACAAGCCAATCCAAATGATAACGAAGCTGTTAAAGGAATGATCGAATACTATAAGCGTACCAAACAATATAAACAAGGGTTAGAACTAATAGACTCCTGGCTATCCACTCATCCGGATGACAGGTTGATGACTAATAAACGCGATGAACTTTCTAATATCATTGCACTCAGCAAACAATAATCGGGTAGGACATACATTCCTGGTTGATTTGCAAAAACCTGCCAGCAGGTGGTCTAGCTTTTTACATATCAATCAAAAGTGTCTGCCCTTCATAAGCTAAATGGAAATGGAAGTAAGCGTAATAATTCCCCATGCCGGCGGGTGGGAAATGTTGTTAGATTGTCTGACTTCACTTTATAGAACATCCGACGTTGAGATTGAAACGATTATCGTTGAGAACGGTTCTTATGAAACAATTACCGATGACCAGATTAAAGATTTCCCTGAACTTAAGATATTACGCTATGATAAGATGCTTGGATTCGCCGGCGCTTGCAATCGCGGTGTCGAAATTGCAACCGGAAAATACATCTTTTTGCTGAATAACGACGCAATTGTTAAACCAAATACTGTTTTTATTCTTTATCAGGCAATGGAAAGCGATAACACTATTGCTGCATGCCAACCAAAGATATTATCTTTAAGAGATCCAAGTAAATTCGACTACTCTTCAGCCTGTGGTGGTAAGATTGATCTTTATGGTTTTCCTTTTGCGCGAGGTCGGATATTCGATACTGTCGAATATGATACCGGTCAATATGATAACAGAGAAGAAATTTTCTGGGGTGCAGGCAGCGCCCTTATTATTCGTCGTGACCTGTACAATCAAGCTGGTGGACTGGAAGAGCCTTTCTTCGCCCATATGGAAGAAATTGACCTCCAATGGCGTCTGCAGTTGATGGGATACAGGATTATTGTAGTTCCGGAAGGTGTTGTTCATCATCTCGGCGCTGCTACTATTCGATCAGGTTCATTTACAAAGATGTATCTCAACCATCGGAATAATCTGGCAATGATATTCAGGAATTACGGTTTTATCAATTTACTCCATTATTTTCCGACTCGACTTATATTTGACCTGATTGCGATGGTTCAGTCATTTTTTACAAGGGATTTCAAAAGATCACTCGCAATAGTGCGTTCAGGGTTTTGGTTTTGGCTTTCTTTACCTTATCTTATAACGGGTAGATTAGAAACACAACGCCTACGACGGGTAAGTGATCGAAGATTAATGGAACAAATTTATCCTCGATCAATTGTTTGGCAGTATTTTATAAAAAAACATAGAAAATATAAAGAGTTGGCAAGTTAACAAGTTAAAATATAGATGATTTCTATCTGCAAACTTGTAACTTTCAAACTTGCAAACATGCAAACTTGCAAACAAAAAAAATAAACGGAGGCTTAGACAATGCACAAAACGGTAGGGATGCTCGCAGTAGTATTGGCAATTATAATCGCCTTACCTAATGTTTCGTCAGCACAAGACCACCCCAGAAAATATGGGTTGGAATTTCAGCTTGGCGGTGGATATTACTTAATGGAGGATGTTAACAACTTCCTCCCCGCCGATTTTTTCGGTTATGAACCTGATAAAGTTAATATCGGTTCTCAGTTTGGTTTTGGTATAATCTATCGTCATAAAGACAATTTTGGCTGGAATATTGGTTATAACAAATTAGCAACCGGCGTACCAGTGGCGCTTGAAGAGAAATATGAGGTCCGAACATATCTTCCCGGGGCAGCTTACGAAAGCTGGGTTGAACAAACTGTTTCCGGAGGAGAGTTTTATCTAATGGCAATCTGGTATGGTCACTTAGGTGGATTGGAAACTATGTTTGGCATTGGACCATCCTTCTACGGCGCAACACTTGACCGATCCATAGACATCGTCAGGGACGCTACAGGTTCCCATCTAACCGGCGGTAGTTTCTTTGATGCTACCGGTAACTGTCTTGGAATGATCGCATCACTCGGCTTAGAATTCCCGATTGGCGAAAACAGTGGTCTGTCCATTCAGTTTGGCGGCAGGATCGCCGACATCGGTGAACTTAAATATGACGACCCGAATGCTCAGTCCGGTGAATTGGTTGTATACAAGAACGCATCTACAGGTTCGCCGATGGGAGTCGATTTCACTGGTGGCTTCGCTAAGTTGACCTTAAGGACTTATTTCAAGCCAACTGACAATTGGCGTAGTTACCCTCAAAAGTAACTTGACATCAGGGCGCTGGAAGAATGTAACCTGCCCTATTTGCCCATCCGGTACCGAGACCAAACTTTTTTTATCCTGCAGCGATAGATTTCGCGAACCACAACTGATGAATTATCAGTTAATGAAATGTGCAGGTTGCGGATTGGTTTTCTTGAATCCTCGTCCGGCGATGGATCAGGTAGGTGAATTCTATCAAAACCAAGATTATGATCCGTTTTTATCTCTTCAATCTTCAAAGGGAATTCTGGATCATATTTACAGTTTAGCACGCAAACAAACGCTCATCTGGAAAAAGCGACTGGTTGATCGGGTAATAAGATCCGTTAAATTATCCGATGAAACCAAATCATCTAATTCCAAGGATAGTATTCTGGACATCGGCTGTGGCACAGGTGAATTTCTGTCAGCTCTGTCCGGGGACTATTCTGTAGAAGGTATCGAGCCCGAACCGAAGGCAGCCCAATGGGCGCGCCAACAGTTCGGGCTTGAAGTTCATACAGGTAACCTTGCTTCCACTGCTGCACTTAATGCTGACAAGTATGCACTCATAACATTATGGCATGCGCTTGAACACGTACCTGAACCATTGAATGATCTTGAAATCATTCAGCGTTTATTATTGCCAAATGGTTTGCTTCTGATTGCACTGCCTAATATTCGATCCTTTGATGCCAAAATATATCGCTCCTGTTGGATTGCTTTAGATGCACCCCGGCACTTCTGGCATTTCTCCAAATCACAACTTGAACTTCTAACTCGCAAATCCGGTTTTAAGTTAATCAAATCCGGAATGCTGCCACTGGATACGATCTATAATTCACTTTACAGCGAAATGCTGTGCAAAACAATAAAAGGTAACCGGCAGATAGCGCTAACACCGTTCAGATTAACAATATCGGTTTTATCATCGCTTGTCTGGGGCGTTCTTTCAGGACAACATTCAGGGATATATTATATCTTCAGGAAGTTGTAAAAACTAAAGAGAAAAGATATGTTGCGGACAACTTAACAGAGAATGAAAAAGTTATTTTTCAATGGATAGTTTAAGACAAATTCTATTGCTCTTATTAATAGTTCTTCTATCAGGTTGTAATACAAAACCATTCTCCGTCGGTAACGGTGGTTTGCTGGTTGTTGTTGCGGATGAACTTGACCGTCCTGTACTTAGTAAGACCATCAACTCGAGATTTTGTCAGGTAACCAATACACCTCAACCTGAACATCAGTTTGAAATAATCTGGACAGACGGCAATTCTCTATCAAACCGAACCCGCGATCCGCTGCTATTGTTAGCGACTACATTAAATGGACAGGGATCAACGGCGGATCTCCTGCGCAGAATGTTGACACTTGAAGTAAAAGAGGGAATAGAATCCGGAGAATATTCCATTTTTACCAGACACAATCCCTGGGCAAGAAAACAGTTGCTATTAATAATAGTCGGTAGAAATAAGCGTGAACTCGGTGAACGGATAACTGAATGGAGCGACTCGCTCTATAAATGGACGATAGATTTCGAATATGACAGGTTAGTTAGGAATCTTATTAAAGGCAGGAAGAACAAATGGTACAAGCATAAATCAGACGTAGTATCCGACTTTCAGATTATCCTGCCACCCGATTATATTCAAACCCAGCAAAATGACAGTCTGAATTTCATCCGTTTCATTCGTCACTATCCGGATAGATGGATTACAATTAGTTGGGGAAAATTGGATGATGATACATTATTTAATCCTCAATATATCTTTGATAACAGGAAAACAATAAGTAATTCATTCCTTGATCCCGTTCTGGTCTACGATGACCATTGGAAATCGGAAGAAGTCGTTTTTAATGATCAACAAGCTTACTGTATAAGAGGACTATGGGCAACTCAAGGACCAACCGGAGGTGGACCATTCTTTTCATACGGATTTGTAATCCCTAAGAATAACTATTATTACATTATTGATGGAGCAATATTCTCGCCAGGTGATGCAAAGATGCCTTATCTTTGGCAATTAAATGCAATTGCTCATTCATTTCAACACAATATTGACGGTACAAAATAATCTGGTTAAATTGTAAAATTGTAAAATTGTTTGGTTGTTTGATTGTTTCCATATAATTCCAGAGTTTAAAAACAATACAGCAATACAGCAATCAAACAATCAAACAATCAATACATTATGAGTGAATATAAAACCTTAATACTAATTGGTTCAGAAAGCGACCGCAAAGTAATGGAAACAGCTCTTCCTTATTTCGATTACTTTGGTATCCAGGCTGACGTTAAGGTTTCCTCAGCGCATCGAAATCCGGATAAAACCGCAAAGCTGGCTTCAAACGCTCGTAAGGATGGTTATCAAGCAATAATTTGCGGCGCTGGAATGGCAGCGCATTTAGCCGGTGTTTGCGCAGCACATAGCGATCTACCTGTAATTGGTGTGCCGCTCAGCGGAGGTGCCGTCGACGGTCTGGACGCCCTGTTATCCACAGTCCAGATGCCTTCAGGAATTCCAGTCGCTACATTTGCTATTGGTAAAGCCGGCGCAATTAACAGCGCGGTTTTCTGCGCCAGATTATTCAGTCTATCTGATACTGAAATGCAAGGTAAAATCGCTGAATTTCAAGCTGCCGGATCAAAATTACGACATGCATAGTTGTAGTAAAATTTGGGGACAGTATACCTGTTTTATTAATCGTCTGAAACTTCTCAAAGATATTTATGATTCTGTTGAAATCCTTCTTATTTTGTCATTCCCGCGAAGGCGGGAATCCAGTTTAAAGAGCTTTAAATACTTGAAAACTCTGGATTCCCGCCTTCGCGAGAATGACAAAACAAGAAGGATATTCTGTAATAATTGACCTTTTCAACAGAATCATTTATTAAAATAGGTATACTGTCCCCAGATTCCACTGATTACAGAAAAAGGTTCAATATGAAAATCCTTATTACAGGATCGAACGGGCTGTTAGGACAAAAACTTCTAAGTGTCCTAACTAAAGATACTAATGAACTCTATGGGATTGATCTTGCTGATAAGGCTATTGTTAACAACATCCTACACCAGTATGAATGCCTCAATTTAACTAATACAAAAACAACGATTGACGCCATTCTTGGTATTGGACCTGATATCATTATACACACTGCGGCGACGACAGCGGTTGACAATTGTGAACAGGAAAAGGAACTTTGCTGGAATTCTAACGTTCTAACTACTGAAAATATAATAAAAGCATCGAAGAAAACAGGCTCCAAGGTAATTTTCATCTCAAGCGATTATGTATTTGACGGTAAGAACGGACCCTACTCGGAAGAAGATCTGCCAAATCCGATAAACTATTACGGACGTTCGAAGTTAGCCGCAGAAAACATGTTGCGCGGCTCTGGTTTAAATTGGACAATTGTACGCACTATCGTCCTTTATGGAATCGGAATTAATACCAGATCGAGCTTTGTAACCTGGCTGCTTAGACAATTACGTACCGGTAATACTGTTCAAATTGTAAACGACCAGTGGGGAAATACAACCATTGTTGATGATCTTGCAACCGGCATAGAGAGAATTACAATGTTAGACCGCAAAGGTATTTATAATATAGCCAGCCATGACTATATGAATCGTTATGAGTTTGCCGTTAAGATAGCTGAGTTTTTCGATCTTGATTGTGGATTGATTTCCTCAATAACGACTTCATCTTTAAATCAACCGGCTGATCGTCCTTTACGATCAGGACTTAAGGTTGACAAAGCGGAAAAAGAGCTTTATATATCCTTCAGAACTTTAGCGGAAGCATTAACATTATATAAGAAGTTAGAGAACAATTAAATTAGGAAAAACGATTCAAGTGACTAACAAAAATTCAACAAATGTAAAATCACTGGTTATCATTCCGACTTATAATGAGCGCGAAAACGCTCCTGAAGTAGTAAGACTTGTACTTGATCTTTCAGAGGATATCGAAGTTCTTGTTGTTGATGATAACTCCCCGGATGGTACGGGTGATCTTGTAGAGAAGCTTGCAAAACAGCAACCTCGCTTACATGTAATTCACAGAGCAGGTAAGCTCGGGTTAGGCACTGCTTATATTGAAGGATTTAAGTATGCGCTCGCAAACAACTATGAATACATCTTCGAGATGGATGCCGACTTTTCGCACGATCCGAATGAGATACCTAACTTCCTCAAAGCTATTAAAGAGGCAGACTTAGTTATTGGTTCACGATACATCGTCGGAGTAAACGTAGTGAATTGGCCCCTTTCCCGGCTTCTATTAAGCATTTGCGCATCAATTTATACTCGTCTCATTACGCGAATCCCGGTAAAAGACACAACCGGCGGCTATAAGTGTTTCAGACGACAGGTACTGGAAACAATCAACCTCGATGATATTCAATCAGGAGGATATGCTTTTCAGGTTGAAATGAATTGGAAGACCTGGATGGCGGGATTTAGAATCAAGGAAATCCCAATTATTTTCGCAGATAGAACCATTGGTCAATCAAAGATGTCAAAAGCGATTGTCAGAGAAGCTGTGTTAATAGTCTGGAAACTTGGTCTTGCCGGACTTTTTCGCCGTCCCAGAAAACATCGTTCAAATGATGAACCAGCCCCCGATTGACATCTCAATTGTAATTGTTAATTACAACGTTAAGCACTTCACTGAGCAATGCCTGCACTCTATAGAAGCTGCTGCTAAAGAACTCTCTAATGAGATATTTGTTGTAGATAATGGTTCAACTGATGAATCAGTTGAATACATTGAGGAGCGTTTTCCATCCATTAACATAATAGATAATGCCGAGAATCTTGGTTTTGGACGCGCTAACAATGTCGCCTTCAAGAAAGCACAAGGTAAATACCTATTAGCTCTTAACCCGGATACTTTATTAGGTGAAGATTCTCTAAAAGCCCTCATCAAATATATGGATGAACACCCGCAAGTCGGAGCTGCGGGACCAAAGATACTAACGCGCGACGGCAGCTTTGATATCACCTCCAAGCGCGGATTTCCGACTCCCTGGGTTGCCTTCTGTCGTTTCTCAGGTTTAGCGCGTCTGTTCCCAAATAGCCGGTTGTTCGGACGTTATGATCTTCTCTATCTCGATCCTGACAAGCAAGCAGAGGTTGATTCTCTGGTTGGTTCCTGTATGATAGTCCGGTATGAAACCTATCGCCAAGTTGGGGGATTTGATGAAGATTATTTTATGTTCGGTGAGGATATCGATTGGTGCTACCGTATCAAACAAGCGGGTTGGCAAATACATTATGCTCCAGTTACCCAGATTGTACATTTTAGAGGTGAGTCAACCAGACGCAGCAATATAAACAGAGATCGCGCTTTTTACGGCGCAATGCACCTGTTTGTTGATAAACACTTCAAAACCCGTTACCCATTCGGCGCCCATTTACTGTTAAACACAGGGATTTTCCTTGCCGGCGCAGCAGCACGCATGAAACGGGTTTGGAGGAAATGGATTTGGCCCCTAATTGACGGATGCGGTATCCTGGTTATTCTTAGTTTCGGACGTTGGATTCGATGGGGCGCTATTGGACTTAGTCTTCCGGTCGCATTCTCTCTGAGTATTCAGTCTTTAGTTTGGGTTATTTCACTGGCAGGATTCGGCGCTTACAGTTTCCGACGTGGACAAATTAACCCCATAATATGGGGAATGTTGAGCGGATTCTTAGTCAACAGCAGTTTTACTTACTTCTTTAAACAATTTGCCTACTCAAGATTTGTGAGCCTCTTCGGTCTTGTATGTGGAGCACTCTTTGTTCTGGGCTGGCGTTTTACTCTTAAAAAGCTGGTAAAGACTGGTGCCTGGCAGCGTTTCTACCAACGTAGAACACTGATTGTTGGCGTTGATGAAACAGGGCGTAGAACAGCGGAACAAATCAATAGTAATAAAAACTTACCCTACAATTCTATAGGTTTTATCGATCCCGAAGAAAACACAGTTGGTAGTCTGATTGACAACTTACCCGTGCTCGGAGGAGAACATGATTTACCACGATTGGTAATGCAAGAAGAAATAGAAGAAGTCCTTTTTGCATACGAAAATGTAGATTATGTTCGCATTCTTGAAATAATCAGCCGGATTGGCAAGAAAAGAGGAGTAAACTTTAAAATAATTGCTCCTGACAGTCCTGTTCAACCGGATGGTAGTATACAGTTACTATCATTAGATTACTTAACACCTCGCGGTTTTAGTCAATCATTAAGAAAAATAACAACACTTGTAACCAAACACTAAATGAAGAAACATACACTCGAATTTGAAAAGCCACTACGGGAACTTGAAACCAAGATTAATGAGCTTGAAACGATCTCTCAAAGCGGTAAGATAGGTATTGAAAAAGAGATAACAAAATTACGTCGGAAGCTGAACAAATTGCATCGTGATACTTATGCCAACCTTTCACGCTGGCAATGCGTTCAATTGGCGCGGCATCCTAATCGTCCATATACATTGGATTATATCAAACTTATTACAACCGACTTCGTAGAATTTAAAGGTGATAGGAATTTCCGAGACGATAAAGCTATCATTGCTGGAATTGGGCGTTGGAACGATCAACCGGTTGCGATAATCGGTCATCAGAAGGGTCGTGGAACCAAGGACAACCTTAAACGCAACTTTGGTATGTCTCATCCGGAAGGCTACCGCAAAGCATTGCGTATTATGAAATTAGCCGAGAAGTTCGGTCTTCCTGTAATCACACTGATCGACACACCAGGCGCTTATCCGGGACTTGGCGCAGAAGAACGAGGTCAAGCGTCCGCTATTGCAGAAAACCTGATGGCTATGGCGAACCTCAAAGTACCCATTATTGCTGTTGTCATTGGTGAAGGTGGATCCGGTGGCGCTCTTGCATTGGGCATTGCAGATCGAGTCTATATGTTGCAGTATGCTATCTATTCCGTCATAAGCCCTGAAGGATGTGCTTCAATACTCTATCGAGATGCCGCTCAAGCGCCTCAAGCTGCGGATGCTATGAAGATCACTGCTTCTGATTTATTAGAATTTGGTATCGTTGACGGACTAATCGAAGAACCGTTGGGTGGAGCGCATTACGATCCGGAAATGGCAGCAAGCGTAATATCCAAAACCGTTACTGATGCTTTAGATAAACTGAAGACACTAAATCCGAAAAAACGAATTAAAATGCGAATTAATAAATATATGAAAATGGGACAGTGGATAGAGAACTAAACGGGAAACAAATAACAACTGTAAGAGTTAGATACAGTGAGGTTGATAGAATGGGATTCCTGTATCACGTGAATTACCTGGAATATTTCGAGTTGGCTCGCTCGGACTGGGTGCGCAACTTTTGGCGTCCCTACAAAGAGATCGAGGACGAAGGATACAGTCTGGTTGTTATTGAGGTTAGTCTCAAGTATCATCGTTCGGCATTTTATGACGATGTGCTGAAAATAAAAACACGCCCAACCGATTGGGGACACAGCCGTATTACATTTGAATATGCTATCTACCGGAAGGGTGAAACCGATCCGTTATGCACAGGACGAACAAGTCATTGCTTTGTTGGAAAGGATGGAAAAGTTACCCGTATGCCAGAAGGATTGAAAGAAACGTTAGTAGATGCGAAACTCCTGTCGCGTAAATAAGAATTTCTAATTCACTGCAGATTAAACAGATTAAGCAGATAATTATTGATCTTTTTTAATCTGTATAATCTGTGGATAGAAAAACCACAGGCAGAGCCGCCTACACTACTACGATTTGTTTATTAAGGAGATTCAATGTTAGACAAACAACTTCTCGAAATATTAGCCTGTCCTAAATGCAAGGGTGAGCTTGAATATGACAGCGAAAAGGATATTCTTACCTGTAATGTCTGCAAACTTCGCTATAAAGTCGAAGATGACATACCAAATATGCTAATTGATGAGGCAGAATCGTTTTAATACTTGACAACAGGGAAAAAAGAGTGTAAATCCCCTTGAAGATATAATTGTTTGAAATCTGGAGACAGTATACCTATTCTATTAAATAGAGGTTCCTGCTAAAGTTTTTACTCCGTCATTCTAAACGAAGTGAAAGAACTAATACTGGCTGTTACAAAAGAGATCATTCAATTGGTTCAGAATGACTAACTCAACGATACATATACCTTTACAATAACTTCTTTAAAGCTAATTTACCACCAGTTTAATTATGAAAAACATTTTAATTACAATTATAGTTTTTATAACGTTAATAACTGAAGTTTCGCACCATAGAAATTGGGCGTTTTTAAGGGGTTTTTAGTATAGAAACCGACCCATAATTTGTTATATTGTAGTTAGTTACAACAACATTCCAAAAAGGAGCAGGAATCGTGGTTAT
>JAVCDD010000177.1 GCA_030765125.1 Candidatus Hatepunaea meridiana | reverse complement strand
GGTAAAATAGCGCCGAAGTCGAGGTGGCTCAGTTTTACCCTATCATAGTGGCTCAGTTTTAGGTTGACAATGACACAGGATTGTGCATTCCCACGCTGGAGCGTGGGAACGAGTTGAAGTTGGGGGAATTCACAGCAGATTTAACGGATTAAGCGGATTAAGAGGAAATTCACAGCAGATTTAGCTGATTAAGCAGATGAGGAGGTTTTTGATGAGGATGTGGGGAAGTGAATGAGCGGAGGGGGAAGGGGTTGTGCGTTGAGTTATTCTGATGAATTGGGGCTTGAAATTAGATGAGAACGTAATCTGGACAGATAGCAAAACGGGATAAGATCACGCTCTATATGAGTGACAAGGATATACAGGATGAACAGGATTGTGCATTCCCACGCTGGAGCGTGGGAACGAGTTGAAGTTGGGGGAATTCACAGCAGATTTAGCGGATTAAGCAGATGAGGGGGTTTTTGAAGAGGATGCGGGTAAGTGAGTGAGCGGAGGGGGAAGGGGTTGTTGTGTTGGGTTATTCTGATGAATTGGGGCTTGAAATTAGATTAGAACGTAATCCGGACAGATAGCAAGACGGGATTATATCGCGCCCTATGTGAGTGACAAGGATATACAGGATGAACGGGATTGTGCATTCCCATGCTGGAGCGTGGGAACGAGTTATAAGGGCTGGATTTCGTGATTCAAAGTGGACAACAAAAGGATGGCTGGCTCATGTCACTTTCACACTTTCAAACTTTACCGGGATGTGACGGAAATCGTGGTGTCGTAGTGTCGAGGTGTGAGGGTGTTGTGGAGTCGGGGTGTCGAGGATGGGATTCCGTACACTTCTCTCAATTCAAACATTAAGAGTAGTAAACACAATCAATTGGTCTTAATTATCTCATTGATAAGTTCTTTAAATCTTATTTCCTTAACCTTTTGCGATTTTATCTCACATTCCCAAACTATTATTACTTTCCAACCCAAGTCTTTTAACTCGTTTATATTTCTTTTATCGCGAGTTTTTGTGTCATTTATTTTCTTCTTCCAAAAATCCTTTCTGGTTTCAGGAAGTTTGCCTGCAGGACAATTATGACCGTGCCAGAAACAACCGTGCACAAAAATGGCCGTTTTGTATTTGGGTAGGAGGATATCGGGTTTGCCGGGATACCTTTTGTCGTTTTTTCGGAAGCGTAAACCTTTTGAGAAGAGGAATTTTCTTACGGTAATTTCCGGTTGAGTTTCATTACAGGAAATATTGGACATTGCTCGGCTGCGCTGTTCTTTCGTCATGAAGTCTGTCATACATCCTTCACGATATCATCCTGCATTTAATCTTTGCCATTCAGACTCGTTTACACCAACACGAGATACATGAGATGAGTATTCATTCGCAATCTTTTGAGCAAATTCGCGTTTCAATATTCCTCGCCAATTGAATATTTTCCTATTCCTAGCTCTGAATACGAATTCTTCGTCCTCTTTTATCGCAAATATTTGAAGTGCATTCTCTCGAGGAGTAAACCAAAAGTATTTTTGCTCATAAACAGTATAATTCACTTTTAGGTAGACAGGTTCATCGTTCTTGAGAAGGGAAATATCAAACTTCTCTTCAACTGCACTATTTAATTCCAAAAAGGGAAATCCTCGTTCACCTACTATTCGCACGCTGTCACATAAAGGCATCAAGCATAACCAGTAACCCTCACTCCTGTCTTGAAGGATAGTCCCAAAGGATAGTGCCGGAAGCTTGTTAATGTATGAATTCTGTATTGAAAACAGATTTGAAAGCTTTGAATTAAGCAACCTAACATCAGCAGGAACACTACTGCCTGCTATTGCAGATACCAAAATCTCGCACGCCTCGATATTTTTCTTTTTCTTTGAACTAGCGGACTTATTTTTCGCGATTACCAATTTCGGGAAATCAGTATTAGAATTGACATCTGTGATCCCAGAGTACACAATCATAGTAAGGTGGTCTGATATTTCCTCAGGAGTCAGACTGCTATTCGGTTTCGTCTCGATGCTCAAACCGTTCGAAAGTCTGTATAGAAACCAATCTTTAATCATTTTCTTTGTCATTAATTCATTATTTGACTTCAATTGGAATATCAGTGATGACAGGTCAGAAACTAATAACTCGAGAATGTGAGCTTCAGCATCTTCTGGAGTAGGTAGGATAGTGCGATGAGCCAGAAATGGCGCATCCATTTCTTGATTAAAACGTGAAATAAATTCAAATGTATTTTCGCGGATGCCGGTCATGACCATTAAGGCAGCACGTTCAAGGATACCGGAATGCATTTTCCCAAATTCTTCAATCACTTTTGCAGGAAGCTTATCCTCATCCGATTTCTTTTGGACTACAACTATACGAATCCCGTTTTTCTCGATGTATTCTATTGTCTCTCCTAAATGAAGAATTTCCTTAAGTTTTTCCTCAATATCATTAGGATTCAAGGCAGAGTAAACAACAATTAGCGCCCTACGTTTAGGAGTTTCATTGTTGTCCTTAACTATTTCATTGATAATGTTTTTAGTGTGCGTTCCTTGACTGTCATTGTTTATGTCCCAGTCTAAGATCAGAACATCAGCATTCTTCAAGGCAATCTCACAGTTTTCGTATGGCTTTTCCGAGTCGGGAGGTTTGTATGCTGAACAAAATATACCTTTTTCTAGAAATGCTTCCGTCAGAACTTTTACGTCTAAAATATTATTTGTGCGTTCAGTCGGTACTTCGGAGTCAGTTTCACTTACAGGTATTACCTTTCTATCTGGAGTAACCACTGGCGTTGTTGAGTTTGCATCAGCTTCTTCTCCACCTTTCAACGAAACTTCAATCACCTCATCTTCCTTATTATCAGGTGCTTCCGAGGTGTCACTTGTGGTTGTTTCCTCTCTTGCTGCATTAAATGTCGCTTCATCGTCAACAACAAACACAGTCTTTAAAAATTCTTCTGCTGTTTTCTCACAATAATCTTTTAAGTAAGCGCCTTCAGTTGTCATTTTCTTTCTCTTCTATCTTTCGTGGAATAATCTTGAATACAGCACCAGTTTCACTGTTTGTACTGAGAATTAAATCATATGGATAATTAGGATCTGCTTTTAGAACCTCCCTGGAAATAAACAATCCCAGTCCTCGCCCGCCTGCTTTTCTTGTATAACCTTTGTCGAATATGAGATCACGCGCCTGGATAGGTACTCCGGGTCCAGTATCGCTAACAATAAACACGCCATCAATATAATCGAGTTCTATTTGTCTTTCACCATTTTGGTCTTTTAACCAGTAAATTGCGTTGTCAACTAAGTTAACATAAACTGGGTAGAATGTTGACGCATAACCTGTCATTTCCGCTTTTTTAAAAGCTGCTGTCGGTTTCAGTTTGATGTTGTGTCGACGAATCCTTTCCGAGAAAAGATCTTCAAGGAATATTATGATGTCTTTTTCCTTTATCTTCATTGGTCTACGTTTTAATCGTCTTGTGAAAGGTGTAAAAAGTGTCAAATAGCCGTCAAGATGGTCAAAACTGTTGCGAATATCTTGATACAAAGGGAATAAATTCTTGTTAACATTTGCCCAACTGCTCAATGTTCGCAACGATTTTCGCACTGCATTTGCCGTGGCGTGGAACTCGTGATTTATTATTCCAACGGCCATTCCTAACTGAATTAACTCAAGATTTGTCTCTGCGTCTTCCTTTAACGCTACCAGCTCTTCTTCTAGCGCTTCGTTAGTTTCATTAATACCGATAATTCTACCGGATTCATCCGGAAAAATGTTCACTGCAAGAAGTTGTTGTCGTATATTTTCAAGTTGCTCTTGTCGTTTCTCAAATGCTTCATCAACTCGTGATTCTAATTCTGTTTTTTTATCAACTATCTCTTCGTCAGAGAGTCCTTCGAAGTCTAATGCCTGTAATTCTTGTGATACTTCCCGAATCGTGGTGTCAACATGCTTTATTGAATCGCGAGTAATCTCAACAATATTTTGACGCAAAACATTGGCAGCATCACGAATTTCGTTAGATGATTCTTTTACATCCTTTAACGCTATTTTAGCTTGTCTATTAAGTGATTTTTCAAATCGTTTTCTCAAATCCAGTTCAATATTAGCTTCCTTGGCCAGATGGCCAATGCTGATGTCGAGTCTTTTCCGTACTGGAGCGAACAATTCATCCTTCAGATTTTTAGATGAATTAACATAGGCTTTCCATTCGCTATTCTGTTTCTTTGAAAAGCCTACACCTTTCGGACGTTTAACGCTAAATTCAGATTCAATTCGTGAAAATTCAGAATAAACATATTCTTCAGTGTCAATGATATATTCAAGCGGATTTACGACATTCTGAAGGTTTTCTAAACGCCTCCTAACATCCTTTTCCAATTCCGCAATTTGATTATGGGGGTTAGCATTCTCAAGAGAGTTGAAATAACGATCTAATTCCTCAGAAAATTTCTTCTTTTTGACGCCACTCTGTTTCTCTTTTCTCCGCCGTGCCACTTCTATGATGTTAAGCTCTTCTCTTTTTTCTTTCCAAGGATCTGATTTGACGCCACCTTCACGGAAAAAATCAGCGGCAGTTTGAATTAGGAACTCCTCTAATATCTCACTAAGCTGTTTATATGCTGTGTTTTCACGGAATCCTTCACGTCCGGCTTTTTCTTTCAGATTTTCGTTATCGTTTCTTGTCAGCTCGATAATGCCTATCATTCTCCTAAAAGAAAAATAGTAATATGCTGCACTAAGGGTTCTTCTTTTTTCAACACCAAGAAAGTCATAGTCAGCATTTCCGTATGGAAGTACTCTTATACCGTCATTATAAATATAGATTCCGCCAATACGGTTGAGTTTCCTTATCATTCTTGTATATTCTTCGGGCTCGAGCAGGCTATCTTTAAAAGGGTTCATCCGACTAATGCGTACTTAGTTTCATGAATAGCCATGATTTTGAGTTTAAAGAATTGCATATCTCTAAAG
>JAVCDD010000129.1 GCA_030765125.1 Candidatus Hatepunaea meridiana | reverse complement strand
GACATTCACATTGGAAGCTTTCGATCCCGACGATGACGCCTTTGCGTTCTCCGCGGTGAATCTCCCGGATGGCGCAGAGCTTAACGGCGCGGATTTCGTCTGGACTCCCGATAACGAGCAGGCTGGTAATTACGATGTGACGTTTATTGTCACTGATGACGGCGTAGGTAATCTTACGGACGAAGAGACTATTACAATCAGTGTCGGCGACGTGAACCGTCCACCAGTGTTAACTGAGATCGGCGATCAGGAGGTGAACGAGGGCGATGAACTGACATTCACATTGGAAGCTTTCGATCCTGATGACGACGCCTTTGCGTTCTCGGCACAAAACCTTCCTGAGGGCGCAGAGCTTAACGGCGCGGACTTCGTCTGGACTCCTGATAATGAGCAGGCTGGTGAATACGATGTGACGTTTATTGTCACTGATGACGGCGTAGGTAATCTTACCGATGAAGAGACTATCACAATTACCGTTAGAGATGTTAATCGGACTCCCTTCTGGGTTGACATCCCTGAGACTGAGGAAGTTGATGAAGGTAAAATGCTGCGCCTTCGTGTTACGGCTTACGATCCTGATGGAGATGAAATGACTTTGGCAGTAAATATGGACGATCTACCTGGCAATCCCGTCTTTGATGAACTGGAAAACGGCATAGGTTCCCTCGACTGGAGACCCGCGTTTGATACTGCTGATGAATATGAGGTTGTCTTTACTGTATCCGATGACGAATTTGATGTTGAGGAAACGGTTACCATAACTGTAGTCAACGTTAATCGTGAACCGGTACTGACTGAAATTGGTGACAAACAGGTCAATGAAGGTGAGGAACTAACCTTCACGCTTGAAGCCACCGATCCGGATGATGACGGTTTGACCTTCTCAGTGGAGAATCTACCTGATGGCGCTGAGCTTAACGGTGCAGATTTCACATGGTCGCCACGTCATGATCAGGCTGAAAGCTATGAAGTAACATTCATCGTAACCGATGACGGTGAAGGTGAACTGTCCGATGAAGAAACGATTACTATTTCAGTAGATGAAGTGAACCGCCCACCTGAATGGACTGAAATCCCTATAGATGTAATTGAGGCGCATGAGATTGACAACATCCAGTTTGATCTAACCGGTATTGATCCCGACAATGATGATCTGACTATTGAATACGAATCATTCGACATTCCGGAAGAGGGCATTGAATTTACCGATAACGGTAACGGCACAGCAAGCTTCTCCTGGCAGACGGATTATAATAGCGCGGGTCAATATAGTGCTACATTCACGCTATCAGATGGAGATTTTGAAGTCGTCGGAGAAGTGGATATCCAAATAGATGAAACTAACCGAGAACCTGTATGGGATGATGTTATTGACTATGCTGAGGTTGACGAAGGTAATGTGCTTCAATTTACCGTTGAGGCATACGATCCTGATAAGGATGACCTGACTTACGAGGGCGCTTCCGATGATCTTCCCGAAGGCTGGGAACTCACCGATAACGGCGACAATACCGCAACTTTCCGCTGGACAACCGGCTTTGATGATGCCAGCGATTATACACTGACAATCACCGCTTTAGATGACGAATTCGACATTGATACTGAAATAGCAATTACGGTCAATAACACAAACCGCGATCCATTCTGGGAAGGTGTTCAGGATGACCGAGTGGTCGGTTATGTCGATGAGGATATTGTCATTGAAATATCAGCTATTGATCCGGATGATAACGATCTCGAAATTGACTGGCAGTATCTGGATGATCCGGACGATCCTCCGGAACCCGAACTTGTCGTAGACGACGAGTACAACGTTACGTTCACTATCCATCCTACGCGTTACCAAGCAGGTGATTATAGGGTTGAGTTCACTGCTCAGGATGAAGAAGAAGCAATGGCGGTTTATGTTGTTGAAGTTGAGGTATTAATAGATCATTATCGTTATCCGCACACAGGTCGAGAACATACCATTCGGGTTGCAGAGGTGGATTTCTTCGGGGGTGAGGTTCAGCGCGATGAATGGGATGAACTTGATGAGATCGGCATCAGACCACCTGAATGTGAGGTTTCCGGTTCGATGAGGTTTGAAAACGCCGGTGATCCACCCTGGGTGTTCATCGCCTGGGGTGACGATCCGCAAGATCAGGAATTTGAAGGCTTCCATACCGGTGATGAGTTTGAGTTTGTCTACTGGAGCCACGATGAGGGCGTTGAATACAATGTTCGTGCTACGCTTATTGCTGGTGACGAACGTTGGCGTTTGGCTGGATTGACCGTGTTTGAATTGTTCATCGGTCCTGAATTATCACCAGATACAGAAACGCTTGATTTCGGACTTAGCCGCACCGGACAGGAGAGGCAACTTACCGTTACTCTCAGTTCCACTGGTTCGGTTGATCTTGAAAATCTGGAGTTGAGTATTGATGGGCAGGATGCAGATGTTTTCGGTATCGAAGATGATCAGCCGTTTGATCTCGCTGTTGGAGAGGAAAACGATATTGCTGTCAACTTTAACCCGGATGCTGAAGCCGATTACCAGGCGATTCTGACTGTTGGAAACGACGATGTGACAGTTGAAATTGATCTGATCGGTTCAGGTGTGCGAATGGATAGATTCGTCTATGAGATCACCGATGAATATCACACTATCGAAGTGGTTGACGCTGACATTGATGGTGAACCGCTCGAAGTAGATGACGAAATAGGTGTCTTCATCGCTGGAACGAATGATTGCGGAGGCGCCGTCATCATAGGTGAGGATGACGAAACGCCTTGGCAAATCATCGCTTGGGCTTCACCACAGCAGCGAGTCAGAAGGGACTTCGAAGCAGGTGATCAGTTCGAATTCAGAATCTGGGATGAGGATGCAGAGAGAATGGAAGCTGCCGTGGCAAATTACATTGATGGGCCGGAGGAATGGGAGTCAAACGGCACAACGGTAGTATCCCTCACTACGCGCGATGACCATTACAATTGGTATGACAGTGGGATTTCACACACACTCACTGTTACCGACGTAGACTTCCTCGGTAGCGAGCTTAGTGTTGGCGACGAGATCGCCGTGATAACTCCACGCAGGCTTGTGGCAGGTGGTGTAACTGTCGGTGATGAGTTGGTTATTGAAGCTTATGGGGATGACCCGAATACAGAAGACGTCATTGAAGGTTTCCAAGAAGATGACAATATCTACTTCAGAGTTTGGAACGCTAATGAAGAAGAGGAATATCTGGCAATACCGGAGTGGGGAGATGGTCCGGATGTCTGGACTGAAGATGGTGAATCCGATCTGGCGTTGACCGTAGTCGACAATAACCTTGCGCCGGTCTGGCGGAATATTGATGACCAGAATGTAGATGAGGGAGAGGAACTTAGCTTTGTTATAATTGTAGTTGATCAAAATGAAGATCCCTTAAACCTATCATTCCTATCCGATGATATACCGGACGATGCTGAGTTTACAGATAATGGAGATGGAACCGGTGAATTTGTCTGGATACCGGACTCTGATCAACAAGGTGAACGTACTGCTACGTTTGAGGCGTTTGATGGGCTGGTTGTAGCAAGTTTGGACGTTCAGATAATGGTGCGAGATGTGAATCGTCCGCCGACTCTCGAAGAGATCGGCGATCAGGAAGTTGACGAAGGTGAGCTGCTATCCTTTGTTCTTGTGATCAACGATCCTGATGGTGACGAGATGTCCTGCCGGGCATTGGGAATGCCGTTTGGCGCCACACTTGACGGCACGCTCTTCCGCTGGAGTCCGACTTACGAACAGGCTACCGATGATGAAGAGATTACCTTTGTAATAACCGACCTTGGGCAACCGCCGTTGTCCGAACAGGAAACCATTCATATTCTGGTTAACGATGTAAATCGTCCTCCGGTAGTTCAGCATATTGATCCAGTTGAAGCGGATGAAGGTACGCGAATAGATTTTACTGTCAGGAGTAACGATCCTGATGGAGATGATTTGGAGTTCACTGCTGAGAATCTCCCCGACGGTGCGGAATTTGAAGACCAAGGCGATGGCAGCGGTCAATTCACCTGGCAGACCGATTATCAGTCAGAAGATCAATATCAACCACAATTCATTGCCTCCGATGATGAGTTATCAGATGATATCACTGTAGAGATCACCGTACATGCCGTCAACGTCAGACCTGTCTGGGAGGAGATCGGCAATCGTGAAGTAGAGGTTGGCGACCAGCTTGATTTGAACGTCCAGGCAAACGATCCCGATCCTGAAGACCAGGAACATTTGAATCTTGTTGTTCAAAATCTACCTCAAGACGCTGAATTTACTGATAATGGCATTGGTGAAGGAAGTGTCTTCTGGGAACCTGGAGTTGAAGATATTGGCATCTATCCGAATGTTCAGTTTACTGTAACCGACCCGCATAATGGTACGGATCTGGAAACAATAACGATTTCAGTGTTTATAACCGACGAAGATGATCCGGTGATTTCTGAAGTGCAACCTGGGAGTGAAGACATTGTCTGCAATAACCAACCCACAATCAGTGCGGAGATAATAGATGAGGGCAGTGGTATAAATACCATTTCGTTTACTTTCGATCACCAGGAGATTGAAGAATTCCACTTCAATCAGAATTCAGGTCATTTTGAATGGCAACCTGACGATGAGCTTGCCGAAGGTGATCACTCCTTCCACATAAGAGCAACTGACCACAATGGTAATGCCGTTAATGCAGCGATTGAGTTTACTGTAAACAGCACAGCCGGTACGATAGAACCGGACGACATACCGCGGTATACATTGCGCGAGGCAATTAACATAAGCGGAGATTCTGAGCCGTTCCTGCAACTTGAACTCATCGAACTGGATGAAGATATGCAGCCTGTTGAAATGCTCCATGAAGCGGAAGCAGATGCCTTTGGACGTTACCAATTCAGGGATGTTCAGCTTGTTGAAAGATGGAATTGGTTCTCTATTGAGGGAATTGACGATGCTGATAACGAAGCTGAAGCAGGATTTGTCGAGATATTCCGCGATATTGAAGCTCCCACCGCCGAATATCGAGAACCGCAACCGATTGAAGACGATCCGACTCCCGAAATAGAGATATTAATTGAAGACACTGGAATCGGTGTCGACCTTGAGAACAGCATTGAGCTTTCTATTGACGGTGAAGCTGTTGAGGATTTTACATATCAGGATGATGTGTTGATGTATGACGTGCGGCAACCGCTTGCAGATGGCGCTCACACAGTCAGTGTAACGCCGATTGACCGGTTAGGCAATGCGCCTTATGAACCGTTCGATCAGCAGTTCATTATTGACAGCCGCTCGCCGCTCGCCGGGCATAGATACCTGGCTGCTCCAACGGATACAATATCTAACCGTCAGCCGGAAGTAACGATTGCTGTCAGCGATCCATTGCCTTCAAGCGGGATAAACGTTGATGAAATTGTGCTGACTGTCGATGATAACGAGTTAGGATTTGAATGGTATGATGTTAGGAACGAAGTCTACTTTGATTTCGAGAACGTTGATCCTCTTGATCTTGGTTTACACGAATTAAGTATAATAGTTCCTGATCGGGCAGGAAATGTCTTTGAAGCAAGCGGTGAGTTCTTTATAGGTGAGATTGATGATGATGATCCGCCTGACTTTGACAACCTTTATCCACCGCCGGGCGGTGTTGCTGGTTTAGGTGACGGTGGCAATGGTGGTGGAGGTGACCGTATGCCGGCAGATAATATCAATGCTGACACTATTTCGTTCGTGATTAGTGACATTGACGCCGGCGTGAACTGGGAAACCGTTATGATGATTATTAATGATGAGGACACGCTAACCTTTGAAAACGGACGACTACAGCGCGCTCCGGGGGGGCGTGTTATGGCTCCAATGCGGAATCCTGACCCGGATGCAGATTTGATGCCGGGTGATATGCCTGGTTTGGAAGAAGGACTCAATGAGGTCAACGTCTTCGGAGCTGATAATGAAGACAACGAAGATGATCAAGGTTGGCAATTCTTCCATGACGCTCACGATCCTGATCCACCAGAACTCGAGCAACTGGATTTTGAGTTCATCAACGAAGTGGAAATTGAGATTACCGGAACTACAGGCGAAGATACCCCGGATTACCCGGATAACTACAACAATAATCCATCTATAAAAATCTACCGTAACGAAGAGATCGTAGTAGAGGAAGAGGTTGAATACGAAGAGGAATTCAACATCCCCGATGTTCTGCTTGTGGAAGGTGAAAACATTATCGAGGCAACCGTTACTGATGGTGGCGGCAATGAGTCCGATTTCAGTGAACCCATTGTAATTTTCGTTGATCTGGTTGATCCGGTGATCGAAGACTTCGAGGCAACCGGAGGCAATTATCTGGCAACCCCAACCCCTGAATTCTCAGCAGTTGCATCGGATGTTAACATCCGACGCAACGAGGATATTGGCGCTGGTATTGATTCTGATGACATCAGCCTGATAATTGGAGAAGTAGAGATACCGGTCGAGTATGATGAAGAGAATGAGGTCGTAACCGCTCAGGTTGAAGATGAACTCGAAGATGGTGACTATGTTGCCGTACTAACTGTTATTGACAGGGCAGGCAACGAAGTATCCGCTGAGTTCAGTTTCAACATTAATACCGAAGACGTTGTCGTTCCAGAGTTTAATCTTGCACATTACACCGGCACAAACAGGGTGTATTTAAGCGGTACCGGTGTTATCGGAACACGAATAGACGTCTATCTCGGTGATGATGTCATTGGTTCAGTTGGACTTGCCGATTCTGATGAGTTTGAATTCGTTCGAACGATAGTTGATTTACCCGACACTACTTTCATCAGGCTCAGAGCTATCAACCGCGCAGGCGTCGAAGGTGAATTAAGCGATCCTCAGATGTTAGTGGTCGACAATACGCCTCCTCTGTTCAGCGAATCAGATCCTGAGCTTAACGCAACGATTGACGTAGGAATACTTGAAACTATTAGCGTATTTGTCGAGGATTTAATTACAGGTATTGACGGTAATGGCTTCAGCTTCCGGTTGAATGACGAGGAGTATGAATTCATCGATTCAGAAACGGACACGGGATACTGGCTTGAAGCTGATGTAAGTGAAATCGAGTTTTTTGATAACCAGACCGTGGAGATAACGTTTGGCGCACAAGACCTGTCCGTCCCGACAAACCAGCGGGAGTACAGTTGGAATATAGTGACACTCATCAGCGACCCACCTGTTGTAGATATAGATGAGATGAGCTTCGATGAGGATGAGCAGCTTTCCATTGACTTGTTCAATTACATCTCTGATCCTGATAATGCCTGGCATCAGTTGGAGCTTGAGACTGAAATTATTGGAGAGAACGAAAGTGTGGAAGCGAGCCTGGATACAGTTGGCTATATTCATCTAAGCGCTGCTGAGAACTGGTTCGGAAACTTCCGAATAGCTGTACAAGTTACTGATCCGGGTGGTTTAAGCGATGCCGATACTTTTATTGTTGCTGTCAACTCGGTTAACGATCCACCACATTTCACTTACGTGCCTGGCGACACTGTAGCAGTTGCCGACACTGAGTTCGAGGTGCAGGTTCGAGCGGAAGATGTTGATTTTGATGAAGAGCTGACCTTCTCCGATAATACCGATCTCTTTGATATTGGCGAAAACGGTGTGATAGCCTTTGATCCGGATGCGGATTTGATAGGTCTGCACAGGATAGTGCTTTACGTTCACGATAGCGATGAAGCTTCCGATACGGCAGTGTTCAACATTCAGATTCGCGAGGAGAATCTGGCGATTGAAATAGTTGGTGAGATCGAAGGTATTGAAGTATTGGAAGATGCAGATCCACAAGTAATAGCTGATCTTAGCGAAATTTTCCATGATCCGGAAGAGCAGCAACTCAGCTTCATCTTCGATATAAGCAATGAAGGATTATTGTTGCATACTGATCAGAATACAAACAATCTGATTATGTCGCTGACGCGTGACTTCTACGGTGAGGTGGATGTAACGGTTACTGCAGATGATCGTTCCGGATCGCGGGAGTCGGTTGAATTTCACGTGAACGTTATTGGTGTGAATGATCCACCTCGACAAATAGGTATTTTACCAGAACGTTTGATTGTAGATGAAGACCCGGGTGAGCTTGTTATCGCTGCGCTGGATACTGTATTCTATGATGTTGAGGATGATGATTTGACCTTCGACTTTGAGGGTGGTGATCATCTGCGTATTGTTATCGATGACGAATGGGAATTGACCATCAACCCGGATGAGGATTGGTTCGGAGTAGAGGTTGTTACTTTGACTGTAGATGATGGTGTAAATCAACGATTTGGCGGTCCATTAAGAGTATCGCCTGATCATGAATACAGCGATATTTCTGCTTGGTCATTCCAGCGCTTTGAACCACGTCGAGATGAATCGATTTCGCAGGAGATCACGGTTGAAGTTCGACCTGTTAACGATGCACCGCGTCTTGGAATTGATGATCCATTCATTACAGACATGCTTGAGGATCAGGATCCATTGGCGCTCGAGGTTTCGCTCGATGAGATGTTCAGCGATCCCGACCCGGATGATGAAATCGAAATCACTTGGGAAGACAGAGAAGGCCCAATTGAGCTTTCGTTTGATCAGGACGAGGAACATATCATCGTCACATTGGTGATAGAGAACTGGAACGGTGAATATGATTATCCTATCCTTGCCAGCGATGGAAACGGTGGTGAAACGGAATTGGTCATTGCCTTCAGTGTAGCGGCAGTGAACGATCCACCCGAAGTGGTTAGCGAAATCGAAAACCAACGCTTTGACGAGGACAGCGGTCCTTGGGAGATTGCTGACCTTGACGAAATATTCACTGATGTTGACGAGGACGAACTTCTGTTTGACGTTATAGTTCCTAACGGAATCGAAGTGGTGTTGGATGATGACAATGTTCTCACCTTTAATCCAGTGGATAACTTCAGCGGTGAGGATATAGAAATTATCGTATCAGCTGATGACGGCGTCAACGAACAGATGTTTGTCCGCTTCAGTAATTGTAGCCCGGTTTCTCCGAAGCCGGGAATTAATTATTTCATTGAAACCTTAGCAACCCCGGCTTCGAAAAAGCCGGGCTACAAAACAATTAATCACGATAGCGGACCTGTCAGGACATTGCGAAGTGTTGGTCGTGATCCACAAATTCCCAAAAAGGTGTTTTGTCAGGTGTTAACACCTGACACTAAGTCTAAGTATAATAATAGCGAGCGGGGATTTAACAATGTACGCCGCGATGATGCTGTCGAAGATATATTCCTGCTGACCGTCAATCCTGCCAACGATCCACCGGTATGGATAGAAGCGCCCGAGGAATCAATCCTGGCAGATGAGAGCGATCGCGTCAGGTTCACACTAACAGCCGAGGACGTTGACCTGGAATGGGAAGGCGACGAAATTACGCTGACGATGACCGATGACGGCGGTACAGTTGAACGTGGTTCGCAGTTCATTGTAGATGAAAACATTGGTACATTCATCTGGCAGACCGATTACCAGGATCATGGTGAATATACAATAGTATTTGATGTTGAGGATCAAGCTGGCGAGTCGGACATAGTGGAAGTAAACATCATCCTCGGCAACGTTAATCGTCCACCTGAGGTCGTTCAGGATATTGAGAACATTGATGTTAACGAGGACGCTGGACCTTGGCAGCTTTTCAGATTGAATGAAGTATTTGATGATCCTGACGGGGAAGAGTTGGTTTATGAGATATCGGTTCCACAGCAGTTGGGATGGGAATTGAACGATGAAACCTTATTAACAATCACAGCGCCGGAAAACTTCAATGCGCCGGGAGGTATGTTGATCGAAATCATTGCTGAAGACAGCTCCGACGCACAGGCAATAGTGAGATTCGAACTAATCATAAGCTCGATCAACGATCTGCCAACCCCATTCAACCTCCTTGAACCTGCTGATAGCGCTTATGTAAGCTCCTATCCGTTGGTTACATTTAGCTGGGGAATGTCAATAGACGTCATTGAAGGTGATGAGGTTCATTATGTGTTAATAATCAACATTGACGGAGATGATCACCTTTACCGGAATTACGGCGACTCAACCTTCCAGTTGCATCGAAACGAGTTCTGTGTTAATGAAGGTCAGCCTACTGATGTTGTATGGGAGGTATGGGCGCACGATGGTATGGATTCCACCCGCTGCAATGAACCGTTCAGTTTTACTGTAGCACCGATGTCGGTACAGGATTGGGATGAGGATTTACTGCCGAAGGAGTTAACTTTAGGACCGCTATATCCCAATCCGTTTAACGAGGTAATTACCATTCCTTATGCAGTTCCTGTACAGACAACTTACAGCCTGACTATTCACGATCCATCAGGTCGTTTGGTGAAAAAGCTGGATCAAGGGAATGCACCGGCAGGACGGTATCGAGTATTCTGGGATGGCTGCAACGAATCCGGTGTAAGGATTTCCTCAGGATTGTACATAGTCCGCCTGGTGACGCCTAAGGGTGTGAGGATGCAGCGGATGGTGTTGTTGAAATAGACCACCATAATATTGTGTCAAGTGTAACACCTGACACAACTGAGTCACGTAGTCTGGTTTTCTCGAAACCGGGCTACGTGACTGGTTTTGCGTCGGAATTTATTTCGTTATAGCTGCCTCAAGAAATGCGAAATGTGAAAAAAGCCTTGCATATTCAATAGAAAATACTTAATTTACTTATACTAATACAATCCAAACCAAAATCAGCATTGAACCGTTCAAATCACTTCATTTACTTTTTCCTATCAATATTTACATTTCTCATATCCATTTAATTACGTTCTAAAAATAGGCATAGAAATTTATCATAAAACAGACCTTCAAGTCAGATTATACAACATTTCAGGTAATCTTGTCGCTGATTTGGTTTCGTCTAATTTCGAAACGGGACAGCATACTATCACTTGGGATACTGGAGCGGATTTTGCGTCAGGAATCTATTATATTAAGGTATCTTCTCTAAAAAGATATACAGAGTACTCTAAAGTTCTACTTATACGTTAACTTATACAAATTGTTATAAATTTTAATGCATTGTTATTCCACTGCTTGTGGCACAACCCAGCATGAGAATCCAACCTGGTGTCAGGGCGCCGTCCCTGACAGCAACGCTTCAGACTGTGCTGTTATCCCGAAGCTTCGGGATGACAGCGGAGTGCAATTTTCAAAGGAGTGATAAAAATTTATGCACAATTATTTATGTCATTGTTTACAAAATTAAACATCAAGAGGAAAAATGTCAAAGCGAGTCCTTTTCCACAAAGTGATCAATTCACTGTTAATTTTTGTTCTTCTATCACTGTTCATTACGGTAGAACTTACACAAGCACAGGGTGGTCCAACGGCTTCTTTTATACCCCCAAGCAATAACTTCGTAAAAGGTATCTTCGGATATGAAGTAGAGGATGGTGGTGAATACCAATATTGGGATTTCCATGACCCGGAATTGGAAAGCGACGAGATTACGCTGACAATGACTGATGACGGTGGAACTGTTGAACGCGGTTCACGGTTGGTTATCGATGGAAACATCGGTTCATTTATCTGGCAAACCAATTATCAGGATCATGGAGAATATCCAGTGATACCTTATGTTGAGGATCAAGCTGGTGAATCGGACATAGTAGAGATAAACATTATCCCCGGCAACGTTAACCGTCCACCTGAGGTTGTTCAGGATATTGAGGATATTACTGTTGATGAGGACAGTGGACCGTGGCAGCTTTTCCAACTGAACAAAATATTCGACGATCCCGATGAGGAGGTGCTGACTTACGAGATGTCGATTCCACAGCCGCTGGAATGGGAATTAAGCGATGAAACATTATTGACAATCAGCGCACCGGAAAACTTCAATGCACCGGGTGGTATGTTGATAGAAATCGCAGCCACAGACAGTACTAAAGCACGGGCAATGGTGAGATTTGAACTAATCATCGACTCAATCAACGACATGCCAACCTCATTCAACCTCCTTGGACCGGTTGATAGTGCTTTTATAAGCACTTATCCGATGGTTATCTTTAACTGGGAGATGTCAACAGACGTCATTGAAGGAGATGAGGTTCATTATGTGTTAATAATCAATATTAACGGAGATGACCACCTTTACCGGAATTATGGTGATTCAACATTCCAGTTGCATCGAAACGAGTTCTACTTTAATGGTAATCAGCCAACTGATGTTATGTGGGAGGTATGGGCGCACGATGGTACGGATTCTATCCGCTGCAACGAACCGTTCATTTTAACAATAGCGTCGATGTCGGTGGGTGATGGGGATGAGGATTTACTACCACAGGAATTAACGTTAGGACCGCTTTATCCCAATCCGTTTAACGAGGTAATTACCATTCCTTATGCAGTTCCTGCACAGACAACTTACAGCCTGACTATTCACGATCCTTCAGGACGTCTGGTGAAAAAGCTGGAGCAAGGGAATGCACAGGCAGGACGATATCGAGTATTCTGGGATGGTTGTAACGAATCCGGTGTGAGAATTTCTTCAGGATTGTACATTGTCCGTATGACGACGCCCAAGGGTGTGAGGATGCAGCGAATGGTGTTGTTGAAATAGATTATAATGTTATGTCAGGTGTTAACACCTGACATAACAAATTTCTACAGAGCCCGTTCGGTAATAAGTTAAGCTGAACGGGCTTTCTTTTTATAACACGGCTCGGATCGAAATTCGCATCACATTTCGTTTCCGTCAGCGACGGTGTTTAAAGTTGTTAGGTTAACGCCTGTGGCTGGTCAAAATGACATTCGGTACAATTTAGATAGAATATCGGCATGTGATTTGAGAATATTTATGTAATTGATGGCTCACAAAGCTTTAAGTGGGAAGGAGGATTTCAGGAAAGAGGAGTTTAGAGTAAGCTTTAGGAGATTTGAGGCGGAGATGGACAAAAATGAACAGACTTATCCTCGGGATGCGCAGGGAGCTCACAGTCAAAGTCGACAACCGGTGGTTGCAAACAAGGGTTATGCAGCTTTCCGGCTGTAACGATGATGCAGACCACCGAGAACCGGCATCTCAACAACAACTCCCTGACTCGGGAGCTCAACAGGACGAGATTCAGGGCAATCTTTGTCCAGCGAAAGGTGAGTTCGCGAGGTATTGTAATAACCATCGACGTACTCGCGAAGGATCCTCCGCAAATGAGCCTCGTTGATCACGATGAAATGATCGGTACATTCGCGCCGAATCGATCCGATAACTCTTTCGCAATAAGCATTCTGCCAAGGTGACCTGAAGGATGTCTTGACTTGCTTGGTCCCTGTGGCATTGACCCGTTTTGTGAACTCGTTCCCGTAGATTGAGTCGTTATCCCGGAGTAAGTATGTGGGAGCAGTATCCCAGGGAAACGCTTCAATAATCTGCTGACCAGTCCAAAATGCTGTTGGCGACTTGGTGACGTT
>JAVCDD010000239.1 GCA_030765125.1 Candidatus Hatepunaea meridiana | reverse complement strand
GCCTGCTCATCGAATCCAACGACCGCGACGAGGATATACTTGAAATTCAACTAATCGGTACAGCATTGGGCGTTGGTTTGTCCGATGAAACTCTGCCAACTGAATTTGCAATAATGGGTATCTATCCCAATCCCTTCAACTCCAACATCACCATAACCTATTCATTACCGGTTGTCGCCCAGACTTCGCTGGTAATCTATGATATTTCAGGTCGCAAGGTAGCAGCATTAGTGGATTCTAAAACAGAACCGGGAATACACAAAACAACCTTCAATGCAAACGACCTCGCAACCGGAATATACTTCGTTCGTATGAAAGCTTTGGACGTGGTGCAAACGAGGAAAGTGATGCTTATCAGGTAGGGGGTTTTTAATAATCTCTATCCGCAGATTACGCAGATTAAATAAATAATAAAATCTGTGTAATCTGCGGATGATTAATCCACGCGACAGGAGTGTCGCGTCTACTACAATGGGATTTCCCACGCCGCATCCGTAACCGCCCCGATCTTCACTGCGTAATTGCTCTTTTCCCGGATGTCCTCATCGGTGACGAAGTGTATGTCCAGTATGCCGTTAACACGATAGCCGGTGCACAGGTAATTCATCTCATCAAGAGCGAGACTCCAGCCCTCAAACCACTGCATTAACGCTTCCTTTTGTTTATCTTTTCCTCTCAAATGATTATGTTGATCCGGATGAAGTGAAATTGGCTAAGGAATACTTTTGGATTTTTTTGTTTTTGGTGATAGATTGTAGCCTGGCTTCTCCGAGCTGGGGATTGACCGTCACGGCTTTATCCAACAATTGATAGTTGACATGACATCAAGAGTTATAAATAGTAATAAATACAGCATGAAGCGTAAAAGTAAGAAGACTTCCTCAATATCACCGATCGTTTTTTCGATTTGGTTGATGCGTATTATTTTAGGTTCTATGTTGATCTTCTTAATATTTAAGTTCTGGATGACCTATGACAGGACAAAAGACGTTTACGGAAAATCAAAAATTTGGGATAAAGAATACTCCTTAATCCTTTCAGACGATATCGAGCGTTTTTATATCAATCCTCAAAAGTATATCGAATACAACCGGCAAAGAGCACAATCTCTGTTGGATATTGCATGGCAGGGTACGAATCCGAAGGTTCGATTTTTACCAATGAAATATAAAAAAACGGAGAATGGTATCGATTGGTCAGACACAAATTCAGCGCCTGTGGTTACTTTCTATTATGATGAAGAAGGGGAGAGAGACGTCGATTGCAATGTAAAATTCGTCGATCAACTTGCGGCAAGACTAAAAAAGAGAGGTAAACTTGATGTATATCACCGAAATCGTCGTTTCATTGAGAATTCTGCTAAATTTAACCTGATTAACTCTCTTAAGAGGTTTCGTAGCTACTCGGCACGGGAAGACAGCACGAGACGAGCGCAAAGTGATGTTGTCTTTTCATACAAGGAAATGACAAGACTTAAACTGAATGCGGGTGTGATGTTTACTATGATTCCATTTGTTTTAGAGACTGATGAATTCAGACCGGATTCAAGTAGAGGGATTGACAGCTCGGGATTTTAGAAAATAAAGGAAGGGTTACGTAGTGAGCTCAAAGGAATCCCAACTAATTGGATTCTTGCACATGCCGATTATTTCCGGAAACATCATCAGTCTTATCTCAAAGCACAAAGAAAGATATACCAGATGAGCTTCCTGACATATCTTGCAGGGATCTTATTAATAATGTTTTTATTTATTAAGCCTGGTTCTCTGATTCTTATTCAAAAAGAATTGAAAAGAAGAGAAATAAGGCTCTCATGGAATACTCCGGAAACTTTGATATTGTTTAAGATAATACACTTGTGGTTTCTTCCGGTACATACAGCGAAATCAAAAGGAAGGATTCAATCTGTTTGTTTTTTAATAAGAGAAATCCAGACCAACACTGCTATCAGGGAAGAGGCTCATCAACTGGAAGGTATCCTCAAACAGTATAATAACCCCGGTAAAATCACATTTTGGTTATACAAAGAACTTCAAACAAAACTAAAAATTGCAACCGGGAAAACTAAAAAACGTAAGGCTCGATCCGGGGAACGTCAAATAGCTTTAATGGAGTTAATTGATGGGCTTGAGAAGCTCAGCGAAATTCAAGCTGACGAAGATGTGTCTAAAAGCATACCTGAAGTGATCACAGATACTGAACATATCCCATCAACTCATAAAATTGAAACAGAAAGAGTTGGCAGGAGGGAATCATTACTTGAATTAGTGAAAAAACGATTGCCGGAAGGATTTGAGCTTAAACAGATATCTCTATGGCAAGCAGGAGAGTTGGAAAAATTTGCTTTAGCATTGTTAATACTGCCGGAAATACACCCTATGGCTGTTGTTAAATTTCTTTCAAGTAACAATATAAATGGTCTTTTAAGCAAGCGTTCAAATTTTATGGAGGCTTTGAATAACAGGGACAAAAATTGGATCATTGAATCTCTTAAGCTGCCGGTTCCATCCAAAGAACAAGAGATAAAAATGAGTATCGATGAATATTCCAATCTGCTTAATAACATTAATGTGGTCATTATAGGTGGAGGAAAGCTTCAATCCAAAAGAAATCAACTTTGCATTGCCTTAGGGAAATTAGGAGCAAAACCAAACCCGGTGGTCTTTGATCCTTTTGAGGATTTTAAAGGTCTTCGAGATAACATCAAAACTGCTGCAGATAATACACTTTACCTTCTATATACAAGAGCTGCAAATCATTGTACTACAGGTTTGTTAGAGAAAAAGAAACGTGAATATATTGCGTTTAAAAGCATTTCCACGAAAGAATTTTTATATGAGGTAACAAGTTGGTATGTTACAATAACTTCTTAGCCAAACCAGGGTGCGCGGGAATACCTAACTGAAGTTTCGCACCATAGAAATTGGGCGTTTTTAAGGGGTTTTTAGTATAGAAACCGACCCATAATTTGTTATATTGTAGTTAGTTACAACAACATTCCAAAAAGGAGCAGGAATCGTGGTT
>JAVCDD010000263.1 GCA_030765125.1 Candidatus Hatepunaea meridiana | reverse complement strand
TTTTATAATTGTTTGAAACATTAAAAGTTCCGCGTAGGGGCCGATTTATCGAGCCCTTTTGCATAAGTAGAAGGGGCTCAATAAATTGGCCCCTACGCGGAATTCGCACTTAACAAAGTAATGCTATAATATAATACAGAATCACTATTTTCTAAGTGATTGTTATCACAATTATCACGAATTGTGAATTGTTCTGATAAAGAAATGAATTAACAAAATGCAAGATTTGGATAGCGGTTTTTATAGAAATGTCCTTTATATTTCCTAAGCAGGTATTCAAGATAGTAGCTTTGCTTCGCTTCTCGCATTAGAAAAGCTTCTGCAATCGATTCGTCACCGTATTTTCCAACCATCTTCATAATGAACTGTGGGCTAATTGCATCAGAATATATGAATCCTCTGATAGTTTCAGATTCGTCTTCAGTGAGATTTACGCCTCGTTTTTTCATCCCATTAATAATATCACTAAATCCTTGCATAATTTCCTGACCTTCACGGGAATCGAAAAAGACGCCTATTCCAGTTTCATCCTCCAGAAGCTCTGGTGGATATGATACTTTAGGCCAAGGGTTCTTTAAATTATGCTCTTTCATTAGCTTTGACATTGTTTTTTTCGGAACCGATGCATATTGTTGTTTATATAGCTGCTGCTGGTCTGCTGCCATTGACAATCCATCAGGATAAATAGCTAAATTATCTCCATGGTATTTAACGAATTCTTCATATTGATTTTCTATGCTGCTTCTTGCTTTCTGGGCTAAGTCATTGCAATATCTATATGCAAAATTCGAAGCTTTCCTAAGAAACATAGTTTTCAATTCCTGTATTTGTGTTTTCGATACTTTCCCAATAGTATACTGCACGCCTGACCAATACCATATACCATCCCAAGGTACTAAACTTCCCAAAACCACAATATGCAGTTTAAATGGAGGAACTTCCGGTGGAATTCCAACAGTGTAAACATCGTCACTGATGAGGTTTTTAACTTTGATCATGTAATTATCAGAAAACAATACTTCATAATAAGCATAATGCCTCTCATACCAACTTCTTAGGTCCTTATGTTGTTCTTTGTTAATATCTAATAATTCGGACAAGATGTCTATGACCCCAAGTCCAGACCAGGGAGTGCACTCCTCGCAGACAAAATCATCGATAACGGAGATCGTGTTTTGGCTATCTCGCTTCTTTAAATTGTTCACACAAATAATTTGAAACATGTAAGAATGCTGTCCCAGCCATAATAGTTTCTTTTTTATATCCCACACGAACCTATCAGGCTGCATCAGGAACTTCTTGATTCCTGAATCTTTAGGCGTGTTTTTAAATACTTTGGTTAAAAAGATAGAAACCAATTCAGATAATCGGAATAATTCTTTGTGAGTTGGTGAGATGACCAGATCAGGATTTAGTTCGGAATATAACACCCATAAGAAATGGTGAATACGAAAAGCGTTAAATGTGTTGGATTCCATATCCTTGTGTTGAGGAAATACAAATGGGATAGGCGTCTTAAAGTATTTGATGTTATATGCTTCAAGACCGCGCCAGATACCAAGATCATTATGAATATCCTCTGCAAATTCAACAAGTGCAGTTGCCAGATAGTCCAATTTTCCGCTTGGAAGGAGGAATTCTATTTTTCGTTGTGTTTTTTGCAGCTTTCCTAAATAGTGTGTCAAGTCTGTGATCATTTCAGGGAGCCACTTGTCTCCTTTTCCGATAAAACCTTTTGGTCTGTTAAATTCAAAGTTCATTGTGGATTAAACCTCTGTTATATTGAGACGAATCTTGCAGATTCTTATTACTTAGTGCCTGACCGAAAAGCCCCCCCTTTGTCATTCCCGCGAAGGCGGGAATCCAGTTAATATATTGTTTCTCCTGGATTCCCACCTTCGCGGGAATGACAAAATACGGTTAGATCCACCCGATACGTTCTTTTTCGTCAAAAACTATTATCCAACCCTCACCCAAGCAACCCTCGAAACGGGCAATTCACCGCAATATGCAGTTCCCGCAACTGAAAATCCAATGCTTCTTAAATCTTTGCCAATATCCCGAGCCGGTTCATTTTTTGATGTACTCCCATAAGCTCCAATAATCAACGTTCCACCACTTTCAACATATCCTGTTAAAAGTCTTCTTATATATTCCTCAAAAAAATCTTCAGGAACGCAATCATAGAGTGTGTACACATAGCAGAACTTGCGGGGTGGCTTCCAGTTCCACGCATTTGCTACCCAGAAGTGCGAAGCATACTGAGGAAATCGTCTTCCGGCAAGTTCAATCAAACCGACGCCTTGGTCGACACCAAAGGGCGTCAGAATAACACTCTTCGCATTTGCCCATTCAGCAAGGCATTGAAGCAGATAACCATTCGCACAGCCAATGTCAAGGAAATCACCATCACTGTCTATCGCTTCAAGGATGAGCCTCCTCTCATTCTTCCAGCGAGTTTCACCGCCACCGAATCCGGATTGACGGATGGGATCCTTCTCGGTAAGAAATGATTTCTCAAGTTCGTAAAGGCTTTGAACGAAATCTTCTGGAATTGATATGAGTTGCCGGTTCATATAAAGAAAATCCAATCTATAAATGGTAACGTATTATGCTGCTCCTTTCGCAATATAATAAATTATCAACGGTTTTCAAATTGATATTAGTATTCTAATTGTGTATCTTTCCTTAAGAAAGGGGATTCCCAATTGACCAATCAAACCAAAGCCTACATCTATACCATTATCACCGTCCTCCTCTGGTCAACGGTAGCTTCTGCGTTTAAAATCGCTCTACAGGAACTTGATTTCGTTCAACTGCTGTTTTACGCTTCCTGTTTTTCGCTTCTTTCGCTTCTTGCCGTGCTTGTTGTACAACGTAAAATCCATCTTTTGATCGACCTGACCAAACGTGATCTTGTTTATTCATCGCTGTTAGGGCTTATTAATCCAACAATATATTATCTTATTCTATTTAAAGCTTATGATATGCTACCCGCTCAAGAAGCTCAACCACTGAATTGGACCTGGCCAATTATGCTCACTATCCTTTCCGTTCCATTGTTGAAGCAAAAGCTCACCTCGAAGAAGGTAATTGCCATCTCAATCGCATTTTTGGGAGTAATAGTCATATCATCGAAAGGTAATCTAACCGAATGCAAACTCACCAATATCACCGGTGATCTTTTAGCGATTGGCAGCTCAGTGTTCTGGGCGCTGTTCTGGATATTTAACATCAAGGATAGACGCGATCCGGTCGTCAAGCTCTTCTATTGTTTCATGTTCGGATGTATATATAACTTCATAATAATTACGCTGCTGACCGATTTCTCGATTCCATCATTTAAGGGTATTACCAGCGCTGCTTATGTAGGTCTATTCGAAATGGGGATAAGTTTTATCCTGTGGTTAAAAGCCTTAAGTCTCTCAAGAGACAGCGCTTCGGTAGGAATTATCGCCTATATAACACCGTTTCTATCGCTTGTTCTAATCCACTTCGTTGTCGGTGAAACCATTTTAATTTCATCAATCATAGGATTAATCCTAATAGTAACAGGAATACTCTTTCAGATGCTTAATTACAGCGCAAAAACTACTCATAATAATCTATTATAATTGCCTTCAACTATTGCTATTTTCATTAAATCATTATATTTTACACATATCTAAATTTCCGTTTGCGTTGCTGTCAGATTTCAAGTGAAGCATAACCCGACAGCGCCCATATCCGCCATCCATGATTAAATCCAGAATCGCTTCGCTTAAGACCTTGCAGGAATGTATATACTGGTAAGCAGTCCGATTAATAACTCAATTCAAAGAAAGGGTTAATGATGAACAATTATCAAAAGGTTTTCTTGGTTGTCACATCCCTGATAGGATTTCTTTGTCTAAATCCAGCTTTTGCAGAGATTACCGTCCGACCGTTTGGTTTTACTGTATCAATCGAAGAGAATCAGGAAGTTGAAGTCGAATTGGTATTAAACAACTCTGGCGAGGAAGAAGTTGCTTTCAATATCAATTATGGATTAGGCGACGATGAGAATGATCGCAGGGGAGGTCCGCGAAGAGACGATCTCGGTGACATCCTCCACGAGTTCGATGTGCCAAACGGTGGAGCCGACGAACAAAAAGTCGGTGTGGCGTGGGACTGGGAGAACAATTGGATGTGGATATCCAATAATCCTAATAATAGTGTAGTTGCAGTGGATCCCAATGACGACTATAATGTAGCTCGCGAAATCGAAGTCCAAACCCCATTCAACGTCACATGTCTTAACGGTCATCTTTACATAATTAACAATACTCTGGACTGTATATTCCATTACGATACCGATGGGGAGAACCTCGGAAATATCGATGTAGGTTTCAATACGGGTGCAATAACACGCAGCGAAGAGCTGGGATTGCTTTTTATAATGAACGATGCTGGTAGAGCAATCCACGTCTTTACCGTACAGGACAACGGTGAACCTGATGAACAGATTGGTGTTATTCCGAGTATGGGAGCTATGTGTGGCGATGACAACAGGTATAGAGCCATCTGCTGGGTTGACGCGCATACTGAAGGTCAATTCTGGTTGACAAACCCGACTGCCGACGCTGATGGAGGTCGACTATGGGAAATCTTCATCAACACGGAAGAATGGGAACCTGTGGAGGTTGTTGCAAATTGTGAGATCCGGCCAAATTGTCCAACGAATCGACAACGTTTCGGTATCGGTCACGATGGTGAAAATATGTGGACTACAGCTTACAGCTCTGGTACCGTACGTATCATCGACGACGGCATCCGGGAATTCCACATGCTGACAATCGATCCGGAAGAAGGGATTATTCCAGGTAATGATTCAGAGGCTATAGAAATCACTGTCATTACTGATGGCTGCGAAGCGGGTGTTTATAATATGCTGATCGAGATAGCGTTTACCGAGCCCGAAGAGGAACGGGATGATTTTGAAGAAGGTGTTATTCAGATATCAGGAATTGTGTCTTTAGATTCACCTACGGCTGAAATTTCAGGTACTGTAACAGATGCTATCAATAACGATCCAATCGAAGGCGTTTTTGCCCGATTGGATCGCTATATCATAGGTGTATCTCCTGATGAAGAAGGGAACTACGCCCTGTCAGACCTGCCTGTCGGTGAATATGAACTGACTTTCTCCGCTCCCGATTATCTGCCCACAATCGAAGCCGTCGACCTCGGAGAAGATGATGTCGAACTGAACGTCGAACTGCTTTACGCTGAATTCAATCCCGATGAAGATGAGTTCTTTATGGCTCTTGAACCGGATATGGAACAAACATTCGAATTTGATGTTTCTAACGGTGGCAACGGTCCGTTGACCTACATCGTCGAAAGACGACTCGCAAATGAGGATGCTAACGCCGATCCATGGGAACGACGTAACATCTGCAACGCTGAAGAAGCCGTCGAGGATAACCAACTGAATGGAGTCGTCGTCGTTGATGGGATGTTCTACGTTTCCGGTGGGAACAACCGCAACGCCGTCAACAAGATTTATGTTCTTAACCAGGAAGGCGAACATATACGAGACTTCAACCAGTTCCACGAGTCCGATTACGGAATGCGCGACCTTTGCTGGGACGGTGAATTAATCTGGGGAGCAGACGAAAGGACACTTTACGGTTTTGATACAAACGGAGAACTGGTTCGCGAGATTGAAGGCGAAGCAGGTTCTTACCGTTCGCTGACTTATGACTCTGAAAACGACATGTTCATATCCGCCGACATCACTTCCGATATTTACGTCACCGACCTTGAGGGTAATCTGGTTCGGACTATTGACCGTCCCGGTGATCTTCGCTCTTACGGGCTTGCATATTGGCCAGAAGACCCAGACGATTACAAGCTGTACATCTTTTCCCGTGATGATGGAGACGCCCCCATGGTCAACAAGGTTAACCTTGAGAATGGTAACTTAGCGTTTGTGAACGAACTCAACCTCGGCGGTCGCCCTGGTGGGATTGATATTACCAATCAACTTGACGTTTACAGTTGGGTGTTTGTGGGTATAGTTCAAACTCCTGACCGGATAGGAGTCTGGCAGCTTGCTGCCCGCCGCGATTGGTTCCTCATTGAGCCGGAAAATGGTGAGATAGCCGCTGATGGAAGCGAAGAATTCGTCCTGACTCTTGACGCAACAGGTCTTCCGATTGACAACAGTTTTGAAGGTGAACTGGTATTCAATCACGACGGTATAGGCGGTCAGACGGTTATTCCGGTGCGGTTGGACGTGGTCGAGGGTCGGGTTCCAACCTTCCGGGTACTCGATTTGAATATCGGCTGGAATATGGTATCGGTCAACCTCCAACCGGAAGAGGAGGATGTTGAAGTATTGTTGGCTGGATTGGTCGAAGCTGGTCTGGTGATAATGATGAAGGACGGTGCTGGACATTTCTATCGTCCGGAGTTCAATTTCAACAATATCCCCGGTTGGTTCGTGGATCAAGGCTATCAGATCAAGATGCGAGATGTTGGCGAATTGCGACTTGCGGGCATTTCGGTTCTGCGCGACGATCCTATCCGGCTTGAAGAGGGCTGGCATCTTGTATCTTATTATCCGAATTTCCCGATTGAAGCGACGCTTGCTCTGTCAAATATAGAGGATCACCTGATAATTGCTAAGGACGGCTTTGGCAACTTCTACATTCCGGAATGGGAATTCAGTAATATTGGTAATATGAGCGCTGGTCAGGGGTATTATTTAAATGTGGATGCGGAAGTTGTGTTGCGGTATACGTTTGAGCGTGAAGAAGGAATGCCGTATAATGAGATTCATCGTCCAGTTTCTGTTTACTCTAAGCCAGGGCAATTGCCCGTTCATTCGGTGACTGGTACGAATATGAGCCTGTTAGTCCTTGCTGATCCATCAATTACAGGTGAAATCGGTATATATACGTCAGGCGAATTAGTCGGTAGCGGTGTAATTCAAAATGGAGCTTGTGGTATTGCAGTCTGGGGTGATGATCCTTCGACTGATGAGAGGGATGGGGTTGTTGATGGTGATCCATTTGAAATCAAGCTATTGGATAATGGTGTTTTGCGTTCAGTTGATTACACTGTGTTATCCGGTGAAGGCGTATATTGTCACGATGGGTTGTTGGTAATTCAGTTGATTGGAGTTTGTGAAACACCTGTTGAATTTGGTATATCATCGGTTTATCCGAATCCATTCAATTCGCAGATGCAGGTTAGTTACAGTTTGCCGGAAGCTGGAAATATTAGTTTGAATGTTTATGATTTGACAGGACGGTTAGTTATGTTATTGTTTAATGATCGTCATCAGGCTGGTTTGCATACGGTGTCATTAGATGGTTCGCATCTGGTAAGCGGGATTTATCTTATCCGTTTTGAAGCATTTGGTAGTATTTCCCAAGCGAAGGTAGCTCTGGTGAAATAAAAAAATCTGTTAAATCTGCGCAATCTGCGGTTAGAAAACCCATGCGACAAGAGTGTCGCATCTACTATAATTACAGGAAATTAAATTAAAAAGACATTAAAATATTTTCTACTCTTAATTACTTTTATTGGGTTCAATGCACAAAGCGCTGTCGCTCAACAAGTCGTTATTAACGAAATAATGTCCAATAACAGGACGACTATCACAGATGAAGATGGTGATTACCCGGATTGGATTGAACTATATAACACCGGACCCGACAGAGTTTCACTAAGAGGTTATGGTCTTTCAGACGATCCGGATGAACCGTTCAAATGGGTATTCCCTAATCATACTTTAATTCAGGAACAGTTTTTACTCGTATTTGCATCAGGTAAGAATCGTAGAGATTGGCGTTATACTTTTCACACTAACTTCTGCATCCAATCAGATGGTGAGGAATTGATTCTCACTACGCCCGATGGTATGACAATTGACCGATTAAATCCAGTTGCAATGGAATATGATGTTTCTTATGGACGTATTCCTGATGGCGGCAGAAATCAATTTTTCTTTATCGAACCTACACCAAACGGCAGTAACGGCAATGAACCGCCACCGGATCGAGCGCCTTCCCCGATTTTCTCTCTTTCAAGCGGATTCTACCAGCAAGGAAGAATGTTGACTGTCACCTGTCCGGATACATCGGTGACTATATATTATACGCTTGATGGCAGTATACCTGTCGATACGTCTGATGTCTATTCAGAACCGTTGAGGCTTGACAGTACGGTTGTAATCCGTGCAATATGTTATAGCGAAGATGCCTACCCCAGTCTCCCTGCAAACAGTAGTTTTTTTATCGAATATGAAACCGAACTACCGGTAGTATCGCTTATTACTGATCCTGAGAATCTCTGGGATGATGAAACAGGTATATATATTAGAGGTTCCAATGCAGATCCCGATCCTCCTTATGAGGGTGCAAATTTTTGGCAGGACTGGGAGATTCCCGCTCATATTGATTTCTTTGAACTGGACAGATGCATTGGATTCTCACAGGAAGTTGGCATTAAAATCTATGGAGGTGTTACTCGAACTAAACCAATGAAAAGCCTTCGGATAACCGCACGTGAATGGTTTGGTTCAAACCACTTTAATTATAGCCTCTTCCCCAATCTTCCAATTCATTCATTTAAATCATTTATACTCCGTAATTCAGGAAATGACTGGGGAAAATCAATGTTTCGCGATCCATTAATGACAGGACTTGTTGACGGCGCTGGAATTGCGAAGCAAGCATATCGTCCGGTTGTAGTGTTCTTTAACGGTGTCTATTGGGGAATTCATAATATGCGCGAACGTCTTGATGAGGATTTTCTCGCAGCTCATTATAACGCTGATAAAAATAGTGTTGATATAATTGAAAATCACAATCAAGCTAAAGCAGGTGATATGGAGGCATATTCAGCGCTGATTCGCTATGTGCGAGATCACGATTTAAGTGAAGCAATAGCTTATGATTCAGTAAACACAATGATGGATATCGAGAATTTCATCTGCTATCAAGCTGCTGAGATCTACTTCGCTAATATTGATTGGCCCAGGAATAACTATCGGTGTTGGCGCTCCAGACAAGAAGGAGGATGTTTCCAATGGATTTTATATGACACAGACTATGGTTTTTTTTATAGCGACTCTTGTGACCATAACACAATAGAATGGGCTACTTCGGAAGCCAGAAGTTATGCAAATTTGCTCTTTAGAAATCTACTCGAAAACGAAGCTTTTCGCGAGAAATTTATCGTTCGATTTTGTGACTTGATGAATATTCAATTCAGGAGTAACTCTGTTCTGATACGAATTGAGAATTTACAAGAAGGGATTTCTGATGAGATGCCTGCACATGAAGATCGTTGGTATCCTCGTCATAATTGGAATGAACACATTGATCGGCTTCAGGATTTTGCTCAAAACAGAAAAGTTAACGTAATTGGTCATTTACGAGAGAGATTTGATCTTGGTGAACTTGCAGTATTAAACATAGAACAAACAGACGAAACTTGTGGTCGCGTGAGGATCAATAGGTTCACCATCGACGAATTACCATGGAATGGAGAATACTTTGAGGACTTATCAATAACACTATCAGCAGAACCATTCACAGGATACCGATTCGTAAGTTGGGAAGGCGGCATCAATACATCCATAAATCCACTGGAATTGGAAATAACGGAAAATCTAACCATTCGGGCTCACTTTGAACAGGTAAACGGGTTTGAAGGAACGATAGTGATTACAGAGATCAATTATAATAGTTCAAATGTCTTTAATCCAGGTGATTGGATAGAATTGTATGCTCTTAGTGGCAATCACAATCTTAGCAACTGGTTTATACGGGACGATAACAATCAACACGTATTTGTCATTACTGATCAGGTCTATTTATCTGAAGGAGATCATCTAATCATAGCAGAGGATATTGAGGCATTTCACGATTTATTTCCCGATGCAAATGATGTGATAGGTGATTTAGGATTCGGTCTGGATAGTAATGGTGACCAGATTCGTCTTTATAATGCTGAAAGCCGATTAGTCGATTCTGTTGCTTATTTAGACAGCCACCCTTGGCCCTTCCAACCGGACGGTAATGGACCAACGCTACAGCTTATTAATACCATCTACGCTAACGAATTAGCTCACAACTGGGGAGTTTCGCTTGCACAGTATGGTGATCCTGGTGAAATGAACCGATCCTTTGGATGTGATCCGGAAAAGAATCGCGAAACCTACCCTAAAGAATTCAGCATTATCGCTTATCCAAATCCATTTAATTCACGAATGCAGGTCAATTACTGCCTACCGGAAGCTGGGAATGTTAAATTGAATATATATGATATAACAGGACGGCTGGTTATGGAATTCTTTAATGGTCATTGTCAAGCAGGAACGCACTCGACATTATTGGATGGTACGCATCTGGCAAGCGGGATTTATCTGATTCGTTTTGAAGCATCTGGGCATGTTTCGTATATGAAGACTGCTTTGGTAAAATAAAAAAATCTGTTAAATCAGCGTAATCTGCGGTTAGAAAAACATGCGACAAGAGTGTCGCATCTACTATAATTACAGGAAATTAAATTATAAAGACATTAACATATTTTCTACTGTTAATAACTTCATTTAAGAATAATAGCTTTTCTAAATTGAAACCGATTATTATTTTCAAATCGTAACAGATAAGTGCCATTTGATAGATAGAAAGTATTCCAGTTGGAAAAGTAGGTTCCCGGTTGCGAGTAAAGTTGTTCTATTGTGTTTACCACTCTGCCCTGAAGATCAAGAACGCGAATAAATGTAGACCCTGCAACGTCTTGGCTCCACCTAATAGTTACCCTGTCATTTGCCGGATTCGGATAGATCATTTCAATACCCCAATTATAGGGCACAGCATCTCTAATGTTGGAAGGTCTGAAATAAACAGAGTTCCTGTGACCTGGTGTACCATTTGGATAATTATCTAACGACGCCATCCAATTTTGAGGACCATAGTTATGTAAGTTCGGATTCGTCAACTCCAATGTTGAAGCGCCATCCTCAGCCTCTTTGGGCCAACCAGCGAGATTATAATAAGTCATATCATCAATTAAAGCCCCATTATTGTCGAAAAGACGAACCCCGTCACCATTGCTGTCAAATCCAAAATCAAAATCACCCACTACTAAATTGATATTTGGGAAGATCCTTGTAAATTTCGTTATATCGCGAGCTATCACTAAATACTGATCCGGTCCCAAGAAAGTTCCTTCTGGAATTGAGAAAACGTGGTCATCATTATTGTCTTTAACAAGCCAATTACTAAGATCGTATGTTCCACGACGACAGGTAATCTCAATCCAGTCTTCACAATCAAAAGAAACAGGACTCTTATAATTGATCTCGTTAATGACAATATCGTTATCTACATATTCTATCGGTGTATAGTGTCTAAAAGATAAAGGATGCCCTGAAGAAGTCTCGAGAAAAATACTATCATCCGGAAAAGGTTCAAAAAAGAGATTCCCGGTAACATTATTGCTTGGTATATTAATCGACAACCACTTAGCGTTATTAGTTACAAAAAGCGTGTCCTTCGATGAAATAGGTGGTAATTCACGTAATCTCAATAACCGATGATCATGACCGATTCTAATAACGCAACCTGAAACATTGACGTTGCGCTCCGACCTGTTTACGAGCGCAATAGAAAAGATTCCTTCTCTTTCGCTTTTCCATATTGTCGAAATCTCAATCTCACCTTTCTGAGAAGGCTGTTCAATGACCTGAATAACAGGCAAGCTTAAAGTGTAATATTTAAAATTCCATCCTCCGCTTGGTGGAGTTGGGCAGATTCCACCTGTATTTGGTTTAACGAAAAAACAATAATAATAGGGAGGAATCATTTCTTCAGGAAATACTAAATTACCGCTGTAGATATTATCTCTATTTAATATGTCGCTGTGGGTTCCATCATCCCAAAGTTGAAACTCGAATTTGTGACCGTAAACATCATAAATTATAATTTTAGTCTGATATATCGGTTTAATAACTTTTACTTCGATATGTACGCTGTCACTTGGATTATTAATGTAGTCATGAGATAATTTCGATTCTAATATTTCAATCCTTTGAAACCAATTAATATCGTTGAGATAGTAATTACGATCATTCATGAAATCACTTATCCGATTATATTCAAGCTCGAATTCTTCATTATTACAAAGTTTATTTGAATCCATATAAACATCATGTCTGATTTCCCGATAGACGTCATCTAATCTAATTGACAGCAAGTCGAAACCGGTTGATAACAAATCATCAATCATTGACAACCATTGATTTAATCTTTCCGGTTGAAATATAAGCCTCTGAAAAAGAGCATGGTAGTACTGAGCATATATCCATTTTCGATTGGCTTCATCTATAAAATTGCCTGCAGCGGCGTTGCCAAATGTACCATCGCAATCCCAGGGGATAACAATATATCTATTATCCGGGCATTTGTATAAATAGTAGTTTTTAGTGAACCCATCTCCGTTCTTAACAACATATTGAACTGCCAGATACTTAAGTATGTTTGGTAAGTTGAAAATAAGTCCAATTCTCTCCTCAAATGCAGCAGAATCAGCGTACTGAATAAAAGTCAATCGAGCGCCCAGTGTATCATTTGCACCAATTACATCACGCTTTAATTCGTAAATTTCGTTAAGGTCCTCATAATGGAGGGGAGGCGCAAATCTCGCTCCGTGAGAAAGCGCTTTGAAGAGTTCGCCGTTTCCAAGATCACGACGCTCAATAAAATCGGAATCAACTGATTCGATTTCGAGGAAAACCCCGAAGTATTGATTGTTTATTACTAAAGATATAAAGCGTGTCTCTGGGGTGGGGATCCCGGAAATGCGGGAGAGTTCCATTGTCAGATAATTTCTACATAACGATTTATCCCTGAATTCCGCATTAAGGTTTACTTCTTTCCAACTATGTGGTCCTTTATCATTGAAATATATCTTCCATGATTTTTTTCGTAAAGCTCTGCTGCTTGAACCTCTATATCGTATCTGACAAGTATATACTTTACTCTCATATTCCAAGTCTGCAGGAAATGTGCGGGATGACCAGATGTCAACATCCAGACTTTCTATATAAGCAGGATTAATCGTTATATGATAAACAGGCAACGTTAATTCCTGAGCAGTGAGGTTCACAGTTAAAAAAACAAGAATTAAAAACGTTATCGTTTGAAAATTGTCTTTCTGTCTTCTATATTTCATACTTAAATGTACAAAATTTAGTATTAAGTATCAAGACGAGCTCTCTCCATATCAATCTACACCAGTAAATGTAAGCATTCATTAATGATAAATGATTCTGTTGATTAATCAGAAGTCCCCGCTGGCAGATTCCTCGTCTGACAGTTAAGCAATTGATATACATGGAGTAAACCGACAGACGAGTGCGTCTACCAGCGACGATGTTGACAGGTCATTACTTTCGGAAAATGCTATTAGGAAGATAGAGAAACAAAAAAATCTGCGTAATCTGCGCAATCTGCGTAATCTGCGGATGAAAATATATGCGACAGGAGTGTCGCATCTACTTGTCTTCTGATGATCCGAATGTAAAGACCTGTTTAATTCGGACAGCTACAGGTCTTCCATGGTATGAACCCGGTCTGTATTTTAATCTCTTCAAGACATCTTGAGCGGCTTCCTCGAATCTATATTCGGCTGGTTCAACCGATAATACATTAATATCAGTGGTTTTCCCGTTTCTATCAACCACAAACTCCAATTCGACCTTTCCCGATATATCATCAAAGAGCGCCTCTTCAGGATAATTACTCCTGATGTAATTCTTGAGCATAGAAGAACTTGTCTTCAATTTAGGTAATTCGTCAACGTCGTTTGGATCGTATACTTTGTCAGGTTGATCAAGATCATCATGTAAATAGTCGCTTTCAAAATTATCATAATCCGGCGATAACTCATCGTAAAATCCCGTCTTATCAATTCGTTTCTTGTCTTCATCCATATCAGCCAGACCAGGTCTATCAGCCTCATATTTTGATCGGCTTCTTTCCTTGGCAAGACGCTCCCACGGAGTGTTCTTGAATTCATCGGTAACGATAGAATAGATTTCTGTTGCTATAGAATCTTCATATAATTCCTTCCTTAAAAGATATGCTGCTGCTAACAGAGCTCTGGCGCGTATGTCCGATAAAGAATCTGCTTGTTCAGCGATCCGCATAAACATTTCTCGCGCATATTGAGCGCTATCATTATCAAGCCAGTATGTTTCCGCTTCTTCAAACTTCATCTTCAAACTGTCAACTTCTTCATCACCATCAGATAATCCAAGCGCTACTCGTACTTGTAAGGCAAACGGTCCATCCGGTAACTCTTCTAATATCAAACGATACAGCGAGTCATATTTGGCAGTATCGCCATTCACTCTTGCAATATATGCCAGCGAAGCTACCGCGCGTTCCCAAATTTCATCGGCAGGATATCCCGAAACTTCGAGATTGTCTGTCGTATCTTTAGCAGCAAATGCGTTTCTACCAGTGGTGTCACACACAACAGGAGTGTCGCTCATAGTGGCTGCAAATGGGTTAGGATAGACATTCATATCTGTCAAATCTTTAGTAGGATAGACACTCCTGTCTGTCGTATCTTTGGTAGAATAGACTCTTTTATCTGTCGTATCTTTTGCAAAGGCATCTCTGCCAGTGGTATCACACGCGACAAGAGTGTCGCGTCTACTGAATATCTGTATAGTGTCTAATCTACTGATTATTTGCGGGATGTTGCGCCTACTGACAACCAGACTTTTAAAATAATACGCCGCACTATCTCTATCATTGCGCTTAAACAAATGAAATCCTGCGAGTTCGAAACGAGCTTTCCGTAACTCTACAAATCGCTGTTTATAAAGGTTTACAAGAGTCGTTGAATCAAGAAAAAGTGTCGTACTGTCAATTTCCACTCGTGTAGAATCACTTGTAGTGTCAGCCTCAACCTGTTCATCTCCTACTTTACCGAATGATCTCCTGCTGTTACGTCGGGACTTTCCTCGCTTACCGGATTTTTTTTGTTCTGTTTGGGTGATCTGTTCGAGGGAATCAACGTATGTAGTATCGGTATAAAGGAATTCATGCAGCCCCTTCAAAGAACTATCTATTGTTGCGATCTGACCTTCAAGGAAACCTATCCACTGCCACGATTTAAAAAGCTGTTCCGCTTCGGATTTAAGAGAATCTGCTGCAGGAACTAAAGGCGAAGCACGCTCAGCCTTTTTTACTTCACTTAAGGTGGTTCGTGCAGTTGCAATATCGCGCCATTGTTCCCATAGTAGTGATCCTAACTCGTAATTTGCTTCCGCTGCCAGTTCACCGCGCTTGTTGGTTTCAATCAAATTCTCAAACCTTTCACGCGCCTCTTCGAACTGTTTCATCTCTCGCAAACAGTGTGCTGTTTCCAATTCAATTCTGGGAAAGTCCTTTATATAAGCTGCATCCTTAAGCAGTGTTTCTAACGACTCGAATGCTTCCGTAGTTCGTCCAAGCTGTCTGAGAATAACAGCCCGGTGAAGCGACGCTTCCAACTTTGTCCTGCGGGAGGGCTTGGATCCTAATATTTCATCATATATCTTAACCGCCTCATCAATTTGTCCGATATTATCTAAGCATTCACCTATCTTGATCCAGGCATCACCACGCAGCCATTTATCTTCAACACCTGAATCCAGTACATCTCTGAACTGTTCAACTGAAAGCTCCCAGCGTTCCTGTGAATAATAATACTCACCAAGCGCAAAATGCGCTTGAGCGCGCATTAAATTTTCAGTTTCGGGGGTAAAGAGATTAGATATAATTAATCTACCTGAATCCGGTTGTGAGACCTTCAGTAAGGACATTCCCTTCCAGAGCGTTCCTTCCTGTATTAAAACAGATTGGGGGTATTTAGCGGTGAGTTCATCAATCTTACCAATTGCTTTACGATAGTTCTCTGTACGGTAATAGGCTTTAGCCAATAACAGCAAGGCATCATCTTCCCAACGACTGTCAGGATAATATTTAAGCATTCTTCCTGCCGATTCGATCGCTCTATCATAAGCTGACAGGTTTTTCTGCCCACGGGTTTTTTTTTCTTCTTCACCTTCCTTGCGGGATTTCTCACCATCTTCGTAATACTTCTTAGCGTTATAGAAGTAATTATAGTAAGCACAACTGGTAAATAAGTACGTAAAAAATATAACTATCAGCAGTAATAAATATTTTGCTATGATATGTGATTGTTTATTCATATAGTTAGAATGATTAAAGTGTGTTTAACTATTTCTCGCGTGTTAAAATAAAAAGCATTTAATGTATTGGTGAAATCTGGTGACAGTATATCTATTTTGTTTTTAGTTCGAAACTTTTAAGAGGTATTTAGTAAAATAGGTGTAATCCCAGATTTCTCAATTAATGAATTGAACTGTTAATAATGATATTAAGTTTCCTTTATGGTTGACATTTGACCTAATTTATTATTATCTTATTAGGCTAAAATTAATAAAAGGTTATATTATGGCTCATCATAAGTCAACTATAAAAAGGATAAAAACCAGTCGTAAGGCAAATCTGCGCAACAGACACTATCGTTCGTTAATGCGCAATGCTATGCGTAAAGTGCGTGAAGGAAAGAATACTGAATCTCTGAATGAGAACCTGCGAACCGCTTGTTCCATACTGGATCGGTTGGTAAGTAAAGGTATTGTTCACCGGAATACAGCAGCGCGGCGTAAATCAAATATGCATAGAATGGTTACCCGCGCAAAAGTTTGATCTTTATGAGTACGGATTTTGTATCTTTATTATACTGTCAACCATGGTAGGTTGACAGCAGGTCATCCGTTAAACTGTCAACCATGGTGGGTTGATAGCGAGTCATTCATTTGCTGTCAACCCACCGTGATTGACAGCGCACTTCGTTTTCAAAGCGAAATGTTATAATTCGGTGATTCACGTGTGATTACTACATCGTGTGGATGGCTTTCCCTTATCCCAGAAGCAGTTATCCTTATAAAACGAGTGTTTTCCTTAAAAGAATTAATATCCGGGCAACCACAATATCCCATTGCAGCTCGTATACCACCGATCAATTGAAAGATCGTATCTGAGAGTTTTCCTCGAAAAGGCACCCTACCCTCAATTCCTTCCGGTACAAGTTTATCCGGTTCAGCTCCCTCCTGGAAATAGCGGTCGGCTGAGCCTTTTTTCATCGCAGCTATAGACCCCATACCATAATATACCTTGTATGTACGTCCTTCCCAGAGTATCAATTCACCCGGTGATTCTTCCATACCCGCAAATAGGCTTCCAATCATTACAGCATCCGCACCGGCAGCAATGGATTTAGCAATATCACCTGAGTATCTTATTCCGCCATCAGCAATTATAGGTATTCCTGTTCCAGCAAGGGTTTCAGCGCAGTTCAGCACGGCAGTTACTTGGGGTACACCAATTCCGGCAATTACGCGCGTAGTACAAATCGCTCCGGCACCAATGCCAACCTTGACGCCGTCCACTCCACAATCCATAAGGTCCTTTGCAGCACTCGCTGTGGCAATGTTACCGGCAAGTACGTCAATATTCTGGTATTTGGTTTTTATCTCTCTTACCGTTCTTAAAACACCTTCGGAATGTCCATGCGCTGTATCAACTGTAATAAGATCAACACCTGCTTCAACCAGCGCAGCAACCCTGTCCAGAGTACCTGAAGCTACTCCAACAGCAGCGCCTACTCGCAAACGTCCATTATCATCCATACAAGCATTGGGATAATTCAGTTTCTTCTGAATATCCTTGGCAGTTATCAATCCAACAAGCTTCCCTTCCTCGTCAACAACCGGCAGCTTTTCAATTCGTTTGTAATGCAGGATTTCCTTTGCCTTCTCAAGGCTTGTGCCAACAGGAGCGGTCACCAGCGAATCCCTGGTCATATAATCCGATATGGGCAAACTGGTATCTTCAGCAAACCTGATATCACGGTGAGTCAGGATGCCAACTAATTTTTCATTGGTTACAATCGGTATACCGGTAATCTTGGTACTATGCATTACTTCCAATGCTCTCGATAACGGAACGTCTGGTGGAAGGGTAACAGGTTCGGATATATAGTAGCTTTCCGATCTTTTTACCTTGTTCACCTGTGCAGCTTGTTCTTCGTAAGATAGATTCTTATGAATAATCCCCATACCACCTTCACGAGCGATTGCGATGGCAAGCTCTGATTCTGTTACAGTATCCATTGCAGCGCTGACCAAGGGAATTTTCAGCTTAATATTACGCGTAATGCGTGTTTCAAGGTTTACATGGCGCGGCAGCACCGCTGAACGATCTGGTACAATCAGAACGTCATCAAAGGTTAATCCTGTCCCGGACAGTTTGTCTGACTTTATTTTCATCAGATTGTCGCTTTCTGTTATTATGATCTTTTTGTTCATCGTATAATTCTCTTGAAAAAAAATAGAGTCACCCTACTCTGGAGTGCTCAAGCTTGCTTGAGGCTGCTTTTGTACTAATTTCGATAAAACCTGCTCAAGCAAGATTGAGCACTCCAGAGTAATTTCAGCAGGTTAAGTCGGTTCAAACACAAATTGTTCCCCAGAAAAATCCCCAATAATCTGAAATGTAATGTGTGTATTCAAGACCGATAAATAGGCATGTTAGAACTATAACCGGACCGATGAGCCAGAGAATCGTAATAACCAATACTGAACGTCTGGTCTGTTGGACAATAATTACTACCAATCGATGAAGAGACCAAACGGTTATCAGGATGAACAGTATTCCTATCAACCAACCATATGAAGCCTCGAATAATCGTTTGGATAACATCCCAATCGGCAGGAAAATAAGATATCCGGCTTGAGACCAGGTTACATAAGCAATTCCTTGCGATAGTGAACAACGCTTCCCGAGAATTTTAAAGAGCATTACGACTCGGATTGAAAACAACCAGATAAATAAAAATAAAACACCCCATAAGAACGACAGACTGTACATAGGCTGCCATATCATCGTTGCAATCCGGTGGTGAGTCTCACTGTTCCCAAATAAATAACCAAGCAGCCAGTCAAGCGGATAGGAATTGCGGTTGGTGTAAAGCCATCCGGTTCCAACCAGCGCTAACCCGCCAGAAATCAACACAGCTATTAGAATCGTCTGACCGATTTGAAAAAATCTCCGACCACTAATATCGTAAAAGAAGCTCTTTGATGAAGTAAAGGTACGAGAAAGATTTAATTTAAAAATATTGTTTCGTCTTGCTGCCAGAAAAAGAAATATAATTAAAGCAAGACCAACGATAATAATTAGAGCTCCATCGTGATGAGGTGATTTTCCACGTGCAAGTGGCTGTACTCGTCCCGTTGTCCAATACTCCTTGATATGCTGAAATGCAAGGCGCGGTTTTTGTGACGAGTTGAAGATACCGGTAGTGTACAGGTTGCCGGTTCCCTTCAGGGGACTGGAAATTGACGGTACAGCGCCCTCCCAGTCTGCAAAATCACCAATGATAACACCTGCACAACCTTTTAGTTGTTCAGTTTGTTTAATTAAACTTAATATATAATCAGCTTGTCCGGCTTCAGAAGCAAGATCTACATAACCACCCAGATTCCCAGGCAGCACGAACCTTCGTACACTTCCAACCAGCGCTGGTTTATCACCAACAATTACATGTGGTAATTGTAATTCTTCGGTATCGCAATCAGGTATAATTTCAAGAATTGCAAAATCCAATGGATCAGCCTTAAACTCATCAGTAATTGGGAATGATGCGTAAACAGGACGGTCATCCAGTTTGTGGGCGAGTTGTGTCAGTGTTTTATAATAAGCTTCGTTATTGCTGTTTGGAGGATTTATCTGTGAACCGATTCCCCATCCGGCTATACAGGTGAATTGCCGGTCACGTAATATCATCGCTTCAAGTTGATCAGATGCTGAACGTATTAGCTCATGATCTGAAAGCACCGGATCCGGTGCTTGGAAAACAGGTAGTTCCTCAAAGACAAGTAAACCATATCTGTCACACATATCGAGGAACTGCATTGAAGCAGAACCTTGCATTATTCTGACCGCATTAGCGCCAAGCTCTTTTATCTTTTGTACATCCGATTCAGTTCTATCTTCGTCAACTAAGGCTCCTCGTTCCCGTTGATTATTCGCGTAGCTTACACATCTGAGTGATAACCTTTCACCGTTAAGAGAAAAACCCTGTGACGTTAGTTCTATTGATCTAATCCCTATTTTCGTTTCAACAGTATGTTGAAAACCATGCGAAGTAATTCTATCAGATATTAACCTTCTTTTCGTTCTGTCAGGTGTTAACACCTGACAGAACATTGAACATCTAATAATATATAACCTTGAAGGTATTGTAAGTTTCCACTTTTCTACATTAACAGGTGTTAAAACCGATGTATGATTTATAATGCCGCTGGATGGGAAACGGATATTTGCTTCATTCGCAGATATTATGATATTACTCGACGGATCGAGCATCTCTGTTTTCAGCAGATAAGCGGTCTCGGACGAGTCAGCAATCTGGTGTGACCAGTTTCGCAGTTCGGTATTGACGATTATACATCCATCACTGGTTGTATCTGATTCAGACCACTGAGCTTGAAGATCGGCTATAGCGATTAGTGGTGTGCTGATGATATACACATTACTATATATGCCACCATAGCGGCGTTTAGCATAGATACTACCTGAAAGAGGAATGTTTTTCCGAAGGGATAATCTGTTGTCTAAAGTAATGACTATTTCATTATCAGATCCGTATCTAAGAAGTCTTGGATTCAATTCAATCTGGAGGGATGCATTGTCACCGCGGCGTGAATCGAGGTTGGCACCGTTGAGGGTTATAGCAATATATTGGGCAAAGCCGTCTACAATCAGACGGCTGCTGTAATTGGCAAAGCTATCCGGCAGTGTAAAAGTACGCGAAATATCTATCTTACCTTCATAGTCATCCCAGAAAAAGGGAATATTTATCTCCCCAAGTTTCTCACCATCAGAGCGAACTGCTGTCCATTTATCAGTAAGATCAATACGGTAATCATTCTCACTCTGCGACCACTTTCCCCTGCCTTCAATCAAATTAACGGTCTTATTTCCTTTGATAAGACGCATACCGCTCTCTTCGACAGCATTAACTGTTGAAATTAGAAACAGAAATATCAGAAAGCTGAATGCAGAACGGATATTAGGGTTTTGGGGCAACGATTACTCCTTGACATCAATAATATATAACCTTGAAATGTAAAAAATAATTATGCTAAAAGCAACTATCTTAATTAGTGTCTGAACGAAAACCCCAATATCTACGAATTTATCCTTTTCTTTGTCATTTTAGCGAAACAGAGTGTGTTTTCGGTCAAGTACTATCTAAGGATATTCTTAATAGCTACTCCCGGATCAGGCTGTCCATAAATCGCCGTTCCCGCAACAAGTAGATCCGCTCCTGCTTGTACAGCCACAGACGCCGTATTAATATCAATACCACCGTCTACACCGATAACAACTGAGGGAAAAGCCTGACGTATCTTCTTCACTTTTATCAATTTATCCTGCATAAATTCCTGCCCGCCAAAGCCAGGTTCTACGGTCATAATCAACACCTGGTCAACTAACTTGATTAGATACTCAAACTGTTCATATTCGGTTTTTGGTTTAATAGCGATGCCGGGACGGACACCGGAATCACGGATCCGTTTGATTACTTCTTCAGAATCCGGTTCAGCTTCATAGTGAAACGTCAGGAAATCCTTCTCATCTAAACCCGCTTTGATATAATCGTCAATCCATTTGCCGGGGGACTCTATCATCAGGTGAACGTCTAATGGAATAGCAGATGCTCTCTTAATGGCTGCTACAACCGGAGCTCCGAATGTAAGATTAGGCACAAAGTGCCCATCCATAATGTCGCAGTGTATATAATGAGCTTCATCAGCTACTATATCCACCGCTTCGGCTAATCTTGCTAAGTCAGCCGAAAGTAAACTTGGTGAAATACGTATCAATTATCCTCCGTTTTTTTCAACCTCAGATTACGCAGATTAAATAGATTATTTTTGCTACTATAATCTGTGCAATCTGTGTAATCTGCGGTTAATAACTACCATCTTCTCAATTTCAATTCCAATATCCATTGCTATGACCGGGCATTTCACTTTTAACAGGAAAAATGTGTTCTTCTCAACATCGCTCAATGTCTCATAATTTCCTTGTCCTTTGGCGATTATGAGGTCTGCTTGGTTAAATCGTTGCTGGAATGATCTGCTGCAATCAGGTATAGATGTTCCGGTTATACCACTGCCGTTGTCTATCACTTCGACAAGTCTGGTCAAGCCAACATATTCGGCGTCTTCCATTATTACATCGTTCAGAGCCGGAGCTCCCCGAACGACAAAGCATATCTTTTCCTTTGGCATCTGTTCTATCAATAGCATATCAAACACAATCTCACCGGCGTTATCCCCAAGATAGAGAATCGAATCAGCTTTCTCAACTGCTTTCCTTAATTCATCTGTATCTTCCGTATTCATGTTATAATCCAACATCTCAATAATTGATCTTTCGATATCTTCTCTATTCATATTGCTTCTAATTCCCAAATCAATCGCATTTCCTGCAATAGCAAGCTTAACCGCTTCCGACCAGGGATCATGCGATTGCTCTACAATATTTCTCATACGCGGGAGAAGACCGAGCGCAACTTGGTTTTGCTCACGTCGTTCCTTCCGGAAAGGATCGTTTATTCCGGAAACTTCTTTGATAAGATCATATAACGGTTTACCAATTTCAGGTGGAGACAATTTGTAGTCTAAGTCAGCCAGAATTGTCAGAATCCGACGCAGAACCGTTTCGCACAATTGTTCATCGTCAATTTGAGCTTTCACCATTCGGGTCGCTTGACGGAGAAAGCAGGGAATACAATCGGTGTATGTTTTCATATCTTGGAATTATTTATTTTTATCATTTTTAATGTTGGTTTGTTAGGCATTCCCGAAGGGAATGAATATGAATAGCGGTGGGTGAAAACCCACCGAATCAAATTGCTGCCACTCAACGACCCCGAAGGGGTCGAACAAGACACGGCTTCGTAAATCCCGTTTATTCAACCCCTTCAAGAAATAAGGGGACAGTATACCTATTTTTTAAGTATTCATAAAATGACCGACTATCTATTGAAAAATAGGTATACTGTCCCCCTATTTCCACGCTCCACCGGTTAACACCGATGGTTATTCACATTCAATCCCTTCGGGATTGGATTTTTGGGGTTGTTGTGCTCCGTAGGTTTCACCTACGGCTATTCATATTTAACCCCTTCGGGGTTTCTAACGAATTCGCGTATTTATGATTCTGTTGATTAAGTCAACAATTTCAGAATTACCCTCCCATTTTGTCATTCCCGCGAAGGCGGGAATCCAGATGGTGTTTGTTAAATACTAGAAAACTCTGGATTCCCGCCTTCGCGGGAATGACAAAATGGTAAGTATTTCAACAGGATCATTTATGTCTTCGTGTCTTTGTGGTTAAAAAATCAATCACACTTAAGCAGCTTCTTATGCCAGTAAACCGATATCCAGCCAATCAGGACAATCGTCACAACAGCGCCGGGGATTGCTGCGGGATGAGCGTTTAACATGCTCTGCTTAATCGCTTCAAGTATTGCGAATGATGCGAGGACAAGCGGAATTATCGCTAACTGATGACGGAATACGAATATGTATGCCAACAGGAATATCACACCTGTAAACAAGCCTGATATTGCCCAGAATCCAATACTGTTTATCGAGAGTTTATAAACAAACATTATTGCGATTACTGTCAGGATCGAGAACAATGTTTTCTTTCTCGTCCAGCCGTCTGTGAAACGATCAAGCGCAATAAAGATTATCAGGAACAATATTGTTTTAGCAATATACCCAATGAAGGGTTCAAATCCGGTGCCAATGAATGGGATAGCACAATCCAAGCCTTCATACTTCGCCCAAAATGGTTCCAGCGACGGTTCAAATGAATAAATAATTGCAGTGATACCTGCAATCAGGGCACCCACAGAAAAACCGGTAAAAATTAGATTTGACTTTTCTTCATAAGACGGTTGTCTCATCCAGGTCTGAGTAAATCCTATCAGTAAAGCAAAGAGTGCCGGGATAAATATTACCCATAAGACAGACGCCGCAATAAGCATAAAAAGCTGGTTAGAGAATGGTTCTGCCGTTGAGAAGTCTGCAATACGTACAAGCCATTCGTTATAGATGTATATGAGTTCAAAGAAGAAGAAGATCATCAAGAAACTGCGAAAGACCGTAAATGAGAAATTCTTACGACTCCAACGAATAATAGCTATTATGACGCCGGCTAAGAATATCAGGAACATTATTAGGAAACAGAACATCTGTACGACTTCATTCATATTCCTTTTCTTGCGTTCCTGCCGGTCCCACTCCTGAGGTACAAAGATAAAACGCCACGAATCAACTACTTCATTTCCAGCAATCATAACTGCTATTCGCGCCTGACCTTCTTCAAGCGGGTAGTTCAGCGTATCTTGAAACGTGAATACCCAGTCTCTACGTTCTGGCAATTCTGAAGGTACTGCTGACACCTCTGGCAGCATTTCAGGTTCAAATTTGAATTTCTCCCGTAGAACAGAATGAGCAATTTCACGCGCTTCTATTTCTGTCAGACTCGCACCGGCTCTTGCCTCAGGCATTTTGTGCCGGAATTCACGCACTTCTCCCGCTTTTGAAATAGACACATTATATTCTTCAGCACGTTCAGCAACGTCTCCCTCAAACTGTACGAAACGAACATACCAATACGGAGAAAATAAGTAATTTCCCATTAGGGTTTTATAATCCTCTTTATCTCCTGTCTGCCAAACAAAGCGGTCATCCCGATCTCTTGGCGCTTTTACTTTGCAAAGAACTTTCCAATCATCCGTAAGTTCAACGTTGTGTTCTGCAAGCGTTTTTCGAGCGATTTCTTTGGCTTCGCTGCGACTAACAGTCAGGGGTAGCGTCCAGTTATGGAAATTAGTAACAGCGAACCACACAACCAGTCCTATTGTCCCACCAATCAATAACAAGCTGCGGAACTTTATTCCGGTATCAGGAGTTTCCGTAACTTTTGGAGCAATTACTTCCGGCTCATCTTTTATTGATGGCTGCCATGTTCGGTTGTAGTGTTCCTCGTTAAGCATCGTCCACCGTTTTGCGCGCAATCTAGCTCTAAAAACAACCCAGAGCGGAACGAGTGTTAGAATAATTACCATCATCTGATCGAACCAGATACCGGGCGTCTCAGCTACGAAGATCGGCAGCGCAAACCAGACAACATCATACGCAAAGTGCGTAACAATCGCTGGAAGCAACCCGAAATAGAGGTATACCAGACCTAATCCGATTGCGGGAATCATCAATTCCACAACGCGTGCATAAGACGGTTGATTTGGATAACTTGCGTGACCGGCGCCGAAGATGACCGCTTGAAGTATAAAGGCACCAATGATCCAGGCTTTTCTATGTCCAAGCCTTTGACCGATCAGCGCGGCTCCAGCGATGGGAATAGCGCGAAACAGGCATTCTTCCCAGAACCCAGCCTGAAGCGATGCGGCAACGGATGTGAGCCAGGGGAAATAGGTTGCCAGTACATCCGGATTGAACAGCGCATCGGAAGGACTCCACCATCCGAGCACGTTAGTTGCAAAGAAATTCAGAACAACCTCGTAGGCGAAGAATACTCCGACGATAAGATAACCGGCGATGGTCAGTCCGGTTACTGCCGGGGAACTTGCCACATCCGGCGACCACAAACGCCACATTCGTATATGATCGGGAAACGCCTTTCGTGTAAGGCTTTCCGCTGCCATAAACGATACTGTAAACATTACGCCCAGACCTATAAATGTGAAAAGCAATCCGACTATTTGCTGGAGTAGATATCCTTGGGTCGAAAGCGCTGTGTCGTAGTACATCCAGGTTAATGGTAAATGGTTAATACCGACCAATACCTGTAGGAATGCAATAAAAAAGCCCCAGTAAATCGGTTTTCGCCAGAGAACCCAGCGCTTACGCATCAGCAAAAATAACCCGATTAGAATGCCACCCAGACCGTATAAGAACACCATAGCAATTGATCCTGCCGTAGCTATGGTAGTATTTGCAGAGCGCATCTCATCGTAGCGGCGCTCAAAGGCTTCCGGTACTTTAACGAAATGGGTTAGCTCAGTAAGTCTGTCACCGCCTGTAACCAGTTTCAAGCGGTAATAACCTTCACCGACTTTGATGTCCGGACGTTCATATACGAGCTTATGATCTATCCGCCCGCCCGGTCGAACTTCCTGGGATTGTTCCACCAACTCGTAAGCATTTAGATCAATCTGCCATTTCTCCCTGGCTGCTGTTTCCGCAATCACTCGCGCAGAATCGCCGTCCAAGCTTGCTCCAGGCTCATCTTCGGGCAGTTTCTCACGAAAGCAGTAAGGTTTACCTGTAGTTGTGAACCAAATTTTAATTTCATTCGTCTCACCTTCCTTGAAGTGTCGGACACGCCAGGTATATGGTGAATACAGATCGTCTTTCAGCATTTCACTGAAGGCTTTCTTCCCACCGGCTTCCAGCTCGACGAAGTTCTGTACCCAATAGTTACCACCGAAGTTCGCAGCTTGTTTAAATCCTTCAGGTCCCCAATTATACGCTTTAGCCAGTTCCCGCGCTGATTTAAGCGCCATTTCGCGATCCATTGTAAGATCGAGGGTTACCATCGGAAATGCCTGTGGAAAATACTTGAAGGCAAAGATCGAACAGCCGATAAAGATCAAACTGAATACAATCCAGAAGACTGGTTTTTTGGTCATTCTCTTGTTCCTTTATTTTATAATCCGGGAGGGCAGACAAGAATGTCCGCCCTCCCAAGTTATAGTTAGTTCATTTCACCCCACACTTCAACAGCTTTCCTCTTCAATTCATCAATTCCTGCATCATTTGTGATAATAATATCCGCACGTTGTGCTTTTTCATCGGGACTTAACTGCCCGGCAAGTCTGGCAGTCGTTTGTTCCGGGTCAATATTCAATTTTGAAGACGCTCGTTTAATCAGATCCGGAACAGGTGCCGTTACAACGACGATCAAATCAAAGTCCCCTTCAACGCCCCATTCATATATGAGTGCAGCGTCAAAGACAATCGTTTTGTGTTGTTCGGAAAGCGTTCGGAACTGCTCTTGGGCAAGACGATATAGCGACGGAAAGGTTATTCGGGTCAGGTCTTCGATTCCGTTCGGTGAATCGAATGCCATTTCACCTAACTTTTTGCGATCAACCTGTCCCGTATCGTCAAATACATAAGATCCGAATCTTTCACGAAGCATTTTTTGAAGGTTATCGTCGTTAGTTAATACCTGCCGCCCCATCTCGTCGCCCTCAACGATGCCCGCGCCCAGTTCAGACCAGACTCCTGCGACAAGAGATTTTCCCGCACCGATGGGACCGGTAAGACCGATTAATTTGGTTTCAGATGATTTAGGTTTCAATCTGTTTAATCCGTTTAATAGGTTTCAATCTGTTTAATCCGTTTAATCTGTTGTGAATAAAACCTATCTACGTTGCTAATCCAAGCTTTTCACGCACCGCTGGAATCAATCCACCTGCATCGAGAATTGCCTTTACAGACTCAGCCAATGGTGGAAATTCTACTTCTCCACCCGTGTATTCAACGCGGTTACTTTCGAAATCTATCGTTACAATGTCACCATCCATGAGCTTCCCTGACAAATCTGCTTGAACCAACGGCAATCCCTGGTTTACCGCATTGCGAAAGAATATCCTCGCAAAAGAACCTGCAATAACAGCTGCAACACCTGCCATTTTCAGACACGTAGCCGCCTGCTCGCGGCTCGAACCACATCCAAAACCCATCCCTGCAACGATAATATCGCCTGCTTTAAGACGGTTAGAAAATTCAACGTCCAATCCTTCAAGGGCATGTTTTGCCATCTCTTCCGGATCAAGAATTGGCAGATATTTACCAGGATAGATCACATCCGTGTCGACATCCTCGCCCAACACCCAGACGCGACCTGTTAATTTTTTATCCATATTTTTACCTGTTTGATTGTTTGATTGTCTGATTGCTTGATTGTTAAACTAACAATCAAGCAATCAGACAATCAAACAATCATTTATATCGGTTATGCCTTTAGCTCAGCAATGTATAAAATTAATAACACCGGAGTAGCGAAGCTTGCTGCGCGTCCACTTAATAATACCGGAGTAGAAAAGCTTTCTGCGTTCTCGTACGGTGGCGCA
>JAVCDD010000043.1 GCA_030765125.1 Candidatus Hatepunaea meridiana | reverse complement strand
TTCTGACATTGTGATACCAGCTATACCTAGTTCCTCTAGGACCAGGAGTATCCCATGGCCATGAATTACGCTCGGGATCCCGGTTGAAATGCTCATCAAGGATGATGTGAAATTCCGCACTGGAAGTACTCGGCAGTAATCCCACAGCGAACATCGCAACCATCAAAACAAGCAGCGTTCCTAAAAGAATTTTACGCATTTTTCTCTCCTCAATTTTAATGATTATCTTAGCGCTGGAACAATTTTTCTCAATCCAGCATATCATATCTAAGTAAATTTATTCAATTTATCTATTAAATGCAAGGTATTTTACTTTCAATTTAACTCTATCCCTTGAAAGCCTCCGTAAAAATCATACGTGCAATCGCGAGTTTTTCAATTGCCGTTAATTCAACACGCTTTTCAAACCTTTCCAGCTTCGAGATATTACCCAGGATTTTCTCGTAAATTGAACCCATTATCCGTGCCGCAAACATCGGTTTTCGCATTTCTTGCTTTAGATGGGCTTCTGCTTCCTGGAAAAATTGCTTTGCCCGCTCAGCTTCCCATCTAACCATCTCAATTAAACTATGATTATTGGCAGGTGCAAAAATATCATCTTCAATGATATCAAACCGGTGGAGATCTTCTTGAGGGATGTAAATCCTATTGCGGTCAGCATCTTCCTTAAGATCGCGAAGGATGTTGGTCAGTTGCATTCCAATGCCAAGGTTCTCGGCATAAAGCCTGTTGTCCTGATTATCGCATCCGAAAATATTTAAACATAACAAACCAACAGTGGAAGCAACACGGTAACAGTATAGGCGAAGGTCGTTGAAGGTGGCATAACGTTTAACCGTCAGGTCTGATTCAATACCCAGTAAAAGATCGTCAAAATGTTCTCTGTTAAACCTAAAACGTTTGATCGCCCAGGCGAGCGCCAGAGTCGATTTGTCAAGGTACTGTTCATTATAGCATAGATCAAGACGCTTTCGAAGCTTTTGGAGCAAACCGGTTTTACCACTTGAACGGTCATCGGCAACGTCATCTCCAGCTCTGCAAAAAGCATAAAGCGCTTCTATTCCATAACGTTGTTCAGTGGGTAAAAATACAAAGGCGTAATAGAAGTTACTAGCGGAATGTTTAACGATTTCCGAGCATTTGCGATGTGCCTTTAGAAGCTCAGTTTCTGAAACATTATCAAGAATGAGTATCGAATCGTCGTTTATATCATCGATTAATTGAAAGGTAGAATCCACTTTATCATAGAATTAAATACAACTTTGATCTTATTGCCGGTAGTTAATTTCGCTGACCGGTTCAGAACGTCATAATCTATCCGTTTAATAGCGTTCAGAGCTTCCATTCCACCGCACCAGTATAATGCAAGTTGAAATCGGAGTCTCTTATCAACCATACTCAAAAGAGGAAGACCTTCCAGGAAAAGACGTTGTGCACGCTTAACCTCGAAGGTCATAAGCTCCTTAAACCTCTGAGAAGTTGTGTCAGGTGTTAACACCTGACATAGCAATTGCTCGATTTCTTCTTCGCACACATTGAATTTTTTCATATCTTCTTGTGGAATATAGATTCTTCCACGATTGAAATCTTCCTGGACGTCCTGCCAATGATTGGCAAGCTGCAATGCTGTGCAAATTTTGTCCGAGAGTGCAAAAAAGTCAGGGTTATCATAACCAAAAAGTTCGAGCACGATATGCCCGACAGGATCAGCGGAATGACGAGTGTAATATCTTAGATCATCCCAGGTTTCCCACCGCTTCTGTACCAGATCCATACGAAATGCAGCAAGTAATCTGCGAAAGGGCTCTAAATTAAGATTATTGCGATCTATCGTACAGCTTAACGCTGAAAAAACAGGATCATCAGCCTTTCCCAAAGCAGCAGCTTCAAGGTTTTCTTCCCATCGGGAAAGCAGTTCAGAAGATTTTTTATCGTCATTATTTGTTGTGTCAGATATTAACACCTGACACGACTTCTCATCGGCAATATCATCTGCCAAACGACAGAAAGCATAGATATTATACAGATCCTGACGTAGCCTCTTCGGGGTGATAAAAGCTGCAATATTAAAGTTTTCGTAATGCCCGCGGGCAAGCTTTCTACTGCTAAGCTCACCGTTTGTTACGTTGCTACCCACGACGCTGACTGACGACCGGGCATTATTGTTCATTTTTCAGTCTACTGCAAGATTGTATGCGGGGTAGGGTTGGAATTGATTTTCTGCCACAGTAATGGTTTCAATAAAATTCGCTCCCTCGCGATTGGCATGACGACAAGCCTCTACAAAGCATTCCCAGTGATAAAGACCCTTCATCCCCGCCTGACGACTGTAGAATTGCCGTTCGTCCTCGCGGATCTCCCGTCGGCAGTATATGCATACCATTTTTTGTTCCTCCAGAATGTGATTCAGTGCTGGTAGTGATTCTTTTGTTCACACTATGAAGTAATAGCAAAAATTATGCCTTTAATTATTGTTTTTAGTCTTTGTCTTTTGTTTTTAGGATTGTTCTGTTAAGAGCGAGTCCACATAGTGGTAGATTTATAGAGTTCCTTCAACTCTTACAACGGAGAAATAGGGGACAGTAGTGATACTGTTCCCTTATTTCCGAACCGTGATTTCAATTCATAATCGCTTGACGGTAAAGCTCTTCATATTGATCAATTGCATCTTTAATATTAAACCGTTCCTGTGCCCTCAGACGACCATTACGACCCATTTCCTGTCGTTTTTCCTCGTCTGATAAAAGTTCTATAACTCTGTTTGTCATCCCTTCCACGTCACCAACGGGTGAAAGATAACCTGTCACTCCATCATCAACCACTTCAGGTAATCCACCGGAATTGGTGACAATTGACGGAATGCCACACGCCATCGCCTCAAGCGCCACCATACCAAAGCTCTCTTTTTCACTTGGTAGTAGAAGAACATCTGAGGCAGCAATAATTTCATTAACGTTCTTGCGATTGCCAAGTGTGATTACATCGGATGCAAACCCTTTTTCCCCTGCCATTTGTACAGCTTTGTTCAGATCCGGACCTTCACCCACCAGTAGCAATTTGGTGTTTATCCTTTTCCTGACGCAAAGGAAAATACCAATTACATCTTCTATTCTTTTAACTTCACGGAAATTAGATACATGAATGAGCAGTTTTTCTCCCTCGCAGGCAAACAAAGAACGGATTTCATTACGGTTACGACTGTTATAATCCTGTGGATTAATGAAATTGTTTATTACACTAATATTTCTATCGCAATCGAAAGTGCAACGGATTTCATTTTTCAGATAGATAGAAACAGCGCTTATAGCGTCGGCTTTATTGAGAGTATATTTAACAATAGGCATAAATGAAGTGTTTTTTCCAACCAATGTAACATCAGTGCCATGCATAGTGATGATAACCTTTAATCTATCATTAAGCATATCCTTTGCCAACAGGGCTGCGGATGCATGAGGTATTGCATAGTGAGCGTGTATTAGTTCCAGTCCTTCATTTTCAGTTACTTCCGCGATTTTAGACGCTAAAGCAAGCGAATAGGGATGATACCTGAATAGAGGATGATCAGGGACTGTTACCTGATGAAAGTAGATATTAGGAAGATTTACATTAAGCCTGCCTGGAACGGCGTAAGTAATGAAATGGACTTTATGTCCGCGTTCGGCAAGTCCCATACCTAACTCGGATGCGATTACGCCGCTGCCGCCAAATGTCGGGTAGCAGGATATGCCGATTCTCAACCGACAACTCCTTGTTCACCCGCCCATTTCATCAGGTCTTCGACACGGTTCATTTCACGAACGAAGAATGGTTCACCATATTCAGCGCCGATCAATGAACCGTAATAGCGGGCTCGACTGATGAGCTTTTCGAGGAATTCCGGTCGGCTGATATAAGTCATCTTATCACTTCCGGCTTGCGGAAGGAATTGGGATCTGTAAGACCGAACAGCCTTTAACTTCAGATCAAAAGTTGAGCTTATATCAACGACCAGTGACACAGGGCCTTCCCAATGAATGTGGTAAAAGAGTATTCGGTGAGGACGATAGGGTGGTAGCTTGTCACCGTATTTGGACACACCGGACCAGAATGATGCAGTTTGTATTAACCTCGATGCATCGATGTGATCAGGATGACGATCTTCCCAATATGGAGCGAGAATCATAAGTGGACGGGTTCGTCGGATAAGGGTTGCGAGGTTATATATATTCATCGGGTCGGACAGGATAGAACCCTCATTGAAGTGCAGTTGAAAGCGTTCTTCTGCGCCAATTATCTTGGCGGCAATCCTTGCTTCACGCATTCGCGTTTCTTCATCGCCACGAGTTGCCAGTAAACCATCTGTCAAATCAGCAATACCTGTGCGATAACCGGAGTCTTTCAAACTAATCAAGGTTCCCCCACAACCAAGCTCAACATCATCGGTATGAGCGCCAATAGCTAATACATCAAGCGTCATTATTATTTCCTCAATTTTACAACAAGATGTTGTGGATTGAAAAGATTGGATGCGTCGTCTATTATCTGAATAAACTCATGTCCATAAGCTGTCAGGTAATATAATATATTATTATGCCTTTCCTGAAGCATTCCATCAGGCATTATCATTTCCAACAATCTATCGGCATGGTTAACTCTAACTCTATCTCTTTCTGTTATTCTATTAATAGTTAAATGTTTAAGCTTTTCCCATTGATATTTCATCTTTCGTCCTGACATATCAATTTCACTTGCTATATTGATTTTCGCTTCATCAGCTACACGCATAACACGCATACGCCAACTCTCTAATTGCTCTGCGCCATGATCGAAAAGCTCCGATAATTCACCTGTCCTGCCGGAACTACGAAGTAATATCTCTCTTCCTCCTATCACATCAGTAACTGTCCAGTTATTTTTTTTAAGAAATCTTTCAGCGGTTGGTTCTACAATTGTTAAACTAATACGAGGTGCTATCAGCGGTCGTGGGATGTTCAACATATCGTAACAGCGCCCGATTTGAGCATGGTAGGCAATTTCAGAAGGTCCGGCGACATAAATCCACGTCGGCAGTAACCAGTCTTGCATCACCGGTCGCAAGAGAGCCGAAGGTGATAGTGATTCTGGTTTTTCACGCGCCAGTGAAAGCAAACCGTTATCATTGAATTGCAGATCGAGATGTGCAATCTCCCAATTATTCGATTGTCCACGGATGCGACGGCGCAGCCCTTGATCGTCAATATGCATCACTGGGAGAGCGTCATTCAACAGTTGAACCTGCAAAGGGAATTGCATTTCGGTTAATTCACGGGAAGAAATACTGAACGATTTGTTCAATTTGTCCGGTCGCGATAGACATAGCTCCCAGAACTCAACGCAACATTCGACTATGCTCGGATGGAGTGGGTTAATAATCACCAATCCAAATTCACCGAGCAAACCGGTCATCAGATCCATAAAAGCATTAGTTATTAATCTTCCTGCTTGATACGATTCTTCTATTAGCGGTTTGATTTCTTTGCAATACGGCTGCTTGGTGAGACAACTAATAATCGATGATCGAACCCTGTCAATCTCGTCCGTGAGTTTGTGGAAGTTTACAGATCGACCAATAACGACATCCTGGGGTGTATAAACAAGATTGCCCGGATCATCAACTTTGAATGGCAGACCAATACTGTTTATTTCCCTGAAATCAGCATCAGCGGTTTCCATCCAGAATATAGGTATTACTTTTCTTGATGTTTCCTTTTCCAGGCGCCGTGAAAGTAATATGGTAGTGAGAGCCTTGTAAAAAGTATATAGCGGTCCGCCAAAGATACCAACTTGCTGCCCTGTTACGACTGCGAGCGTATCAGGATCGTTTAATGCTTCCAGATTGCGTTTAACTTCAGGGGAAACCGGAATTGAGCCATATCCTTTTCTAATGGCGTCACCAAGACTGGCTGGACGTTTGAAGTTTGCTCGACGATCACCAACTGCTTTTAGCGTATCTTCTTCCCGCCAATCACCACCGAGTAAAGCAACCACATCCGCTCTGCCACTTAGGAATTCGAGCAAAATTTGCGGTATCCCCGGAATCCTCCCCAAATCAATTGCTTCAGCCATTTACTTTCCCAAAGTAAATAATTCGTGGACTTTCCAGTTCAAATCGTGTACCTTGATAATCGCCCCAACAATCTTCAATCTGCTTGATTCCATTTAACTTTAATAAAGCTTTTAGTTCTTCTATGTTAAACAGTTTAACTGATTCATAATACTTTTGTTTCCGACCTTGCCTTTCAATTTCGATTTCCTTGATAACTCTGCAAGCCTTTTCATCAATATAACGTTCTTCTTTGATATTAACACCGTTTACAGTTCTAATCGTTACAGGTTTGTCTGAAACAGTCTTTCTTACGGATACCGGATTTGGAATATCGATGATGAATATTCCATCTGGTAAAAGAAGCTTTCTTATTTGTCTGATGATTTGCAGATGTTCATTGTCATCAAAATATCCAAAACTGGTAAAAAGGCTCACGATCAACGAAAACGGTCCACCTGAAAAGTTATGTCGGGTGTTTGTTAAGTTATGTCGGGTGTTAACACCCGACATAATAGGTAACGAACGCATATCGGCACGTACAAACCAGATTGACCGGGCAGTATGATACTGGTTGTTTCTTACAGATTGCGCAATTTTCAATAATGGCGCTGAAAGATCAATCCCCAGAACATTCAAGCCTCGTTTTTGGATTTCATAAGCATAACGTCCAGTTCCGCAACCCAAATCCAGACACCAGCCGCCCGGTTTCAAATATTTCCAGATTGGCCAAAGCGATGCAAAATCTGCCGCTTCCCGCTTGTCGCGGTGGCTGTAAACAAGCAGATAGTTTTCGTCAAACCATTGCCTATACCATTCTGATTGTTTCATTGTTGTATTGCTATATTGCTAAATTGCTTGATAGTTTGATTGTTTGACTGTTTAGAAAACCCAGCATTGTAACAATATAACAATACAGCAATACAACAATATAACATTTACTCAATACACTCCTCATAGACAAATCTGACCAATGCGTTTAGTGTCATACTACTCATAGTATGTTCCAATCGACAAGCTTCTTTGTCAGCAAGACCTGGATTAAGCTTCAGACATATAGTCAGAAAGTTCCTGATAACTGTATGACGACGAGTTAATATCTCACCGAGTTTTTTTCCATTTTTAGTAAGTTGTACGTATCCGTAGTGTTCGTGTTCTATTAACTCCAGGTCACGCAACACGTTCAGAACAGTTGATACAGATGAGCGAGTGACTCCCCGTTGCTCTGCAATGTCTTTGACTCTCGCAACACTATGCATTTGTACAATATCGCGGATGATTTCAACATACTCCTGAACAGTAGTATTGTATCTCTCATCTACTTCAGGAATGGGATCATTACTCATAGCAATATTTAGTTAGATTTATCAATCAAATTTCAGGTAGTTGAATATAGTAATAACTGAACTATGATGTCAAGGGATTTTGCGTGAAAGTGTGACTTTTGGCTTTTGGCTTTGGATTGCATCCAAAAGCCTAAAACCCATAGACCTGACAGAACGACAAATATCTGACAATCTTACCATTTCAGCAATATTCGCTATTTGATTAGCATTACTTTCTGAGTAAACATTTCACACGAAGCACCCAATCGCACGAAATACAATCCGGAAGGCAGGTTATTGGCATTCAACGTTGCGCGGTGAAGACCGGGTTGTAGATTGCTGTCAACCAAAGATGCCACACTGCGACCGGATAGATTAAACAGTTGCAATGATACCGGTGACGGAACGGGCAATTGATAAGAAATTGTCGTTGATGTGTTGAAGGGGTTGGGATAAGCGGGGTGAAGGATGAAGGATGAAAGAATCATCCACCTTAGCAGGATCGATGAAGCGGTAAATTCCCACATTTGTGTAATCTGCTACATAGATCAAGTCATCATCCGACAGGGCAACGTCGCTAGCAGATCCAGGCGTATCATAGTATCCCACTTCTTCCGGATGTTCAGGATTTGCAACTGAGATGACACGCAAACCGCACCCCCCTACTACGTAAGCATAGTCACCGGAAACCGTGACGCCTCTGTCAGACTCCGGTGTACCACAGTATCCCACTTCTTCCGGATGTTCAGGATCGGCAACTGAGATGACACGCAAACCGCTTCCCCCGTTTGCTACATAGGCATAGTCGCCGTAAACCGTGACGCCACGGGCCCACCCAAATGTATCATAGTATCCCATTTCTTCCGGATGTTCAGGATCGGCAACTGAGATGACTCGCAAACCGCTTTCATGGTCCGCTATGTAAACATAGTCGTCGGAAACCGCGACGCCATAGGCAATCCCCGGTGTATAATAGTATCCAACTTCTTCCGGATGTTCCGGATTGGCAACGGAGATGACACGCAAACCACCTGACCCGTCCGCTATGTAAGCATAGTCGCCGGAAACCATGACGTCCCGGGCAATCCCCGGATTATCATACCAGTAACCAATGACTTCAGAGTTCTCCAAGTCGGAAACATCAACTATATGAAGACCGGTACCTCCCGTAGCTACGTATGCTAGGTCATCGGCAATGGCAACATCCCAGATCATTTGCCATTGAATGAAAATTATTCCGACCTGTTCGACGTTCTCGTGATCCTGAGCGTAAAGGTCTGCCTTCGCAGTTAATGCGATGCATAAGATTGTGAATAGAAAGATTGATTTGCGCATGATAGTTCTCATGAATATTGCTAAAAGCGTCCAGTATGCGAAAAGGGTAGGTAGTGCAAGTAGCTAATCAATTAAATTTAACCAATTTAAAGCCATATATCAAGCTAATTGCTAAATCACACGATGAGATTGTTAGATTATTAAGGGCTTCTGAAAAGTACTATTGATTGCTTTATTGTTTGATTGTTACACCGCATTCCCGTAATATTTCAAGCGCAACAATCAAACAATAAAGCAATCAAGCAATGATTCAGTTAAATATATCTGTGCTTTTGTGCTTAATCAACAATTATAATGTTATAAAAACACTTGACAAACGGCTAAATATTTATTAAGTTTGCAACAAAGTGAGAACTTAAAACTAAGGAGGTAGAATGAAACAACCGCGGAGGGTAACCGCCGTGGCACTATCTTTAGCATTTGTCGCTATGCTTTTGATGTCGGTAGGATGCACTAAATATGCCAGTCCCGACGATTTGCAGCAACTGGAAGGAGCTCGAAAAGCCGCCGTTTCCGCTGAAAAATGCGTAGATGATATCAAGGCTGAGCGTCAGGATGTCAAGCGAGAATTAGACAAGAAGGAAGCTGATCTGAAAAATGCCCAGCAGGAACTTGACTATGCTAAAGCCCATATTGGAGATTATACCATGCCATCTGCTGAGGAGGAAACAAATGAATAGATCGAGATATTTCGGTTTAATTGTTCTGTTTGCTCTGATTATAAGTATGGTATTCTCTACAGGACAAGCCGTTGCTGCTGATCGGATGACTTTTGAGGATTATCAGATTGAGTTGCAGCGATATCAAGACCAGGAAGCTAAAGCGCTTGGAACAATTGAGGCAGAAAAAGCAATTATCGATTCACTGCGAACCCGTATCGCAGAGATTGAAGCGCAGACTACTGCTATCTGGGATGAGCTATATGCTTTAATAGGAGTAACCGAGGACGATATTGAGGCATTCCTCGCTGCAATTGCACAACTTGAGGGACGTGTAAGTGAATTTGGCAGGCTACCAGCAGATCGCCGGCTCGAATGTGCATCCAAACTGGATGATTTTGCAGATGAGATCAAAGTGATGCAGCAAAACCCGATATCCCTATTGAGCGATCCGCGCAACCGGTTGAACAGATTGGTTGCCAGGATCGAAGCGCTTAAGAGTTCTCTTCCCAAACCTAAACACGATATGTACCATGTCATACGTGGAGACTATCTCTGGAGAATCTCCGGTAGGCAAGAGATTTTCAATGATCCGTGGAAATGGATGAGGATTTACAGCGCTAATAGAGATGAAATAAAAAACCCTGACTTGATTTATCCTGCTCAGGTATTTCGCATCCCGCGTCAGATCGGTCGCGATGAGCATCTGGTTGCCAAAGGTGAATTTTTGCGAATGATTGCCGGTTATACTCAAGTTTATGGCGATCCGTTCCAGTGGACGAAGATATTCCAGGCAAACAAAAAGCTGATTCAAGACCCGAATCTAATCTATCCGGAGCAGATTCTTTCTGTCCCACGCAACTAACTTTCAACGGGGCAGTGGAAAATAATAACAAGGAGGACGATGGCAAATCTCCTTTTGACGATTGGACATTCGTGTCCGAAAATATCGACAAGGAGAGTTGTATATTTTTGTCAAGTAATGAATTAAGTTTGTTTAATACCCTTACCATTCATCTTATATCAATTTGCTTTCAGAGAATTACTTGTTATATTTACTTTCGTGAGAATGACTTTGAAAGCAAATTGGTATTGATGTGCAGGTAGGGGTATTACGTTTTTTGGGGAATGGTTTTACAGAGCGATTCAACCAATTCTAAAAAAACGACATCTCCGGGTGATTATTTTGGAGTGTACAAGCCATGCTTGCGCTGTTTACACTGCACATAATCACTACACATGGCACAAACATGACTTGCGCACTCCAAAATAATGAATACATGAGATATAAGGGGATATGCAGGAAAATAACAATAATCTGGAAATCCAAATAAACGATGACATATTTCCGCGTCTTTTGGGTGTAGGAGATGAAAATATACGATACATCGCCAATCACTTTAAGTCAAGATTAACCGCCAGGGATGGAAAGATTTCAGCCTATGGACCGCGTGATGAAATAGATCAAATCCGTCGTATATTTTGTGATCTTGAAGCAATGTGTCGCGCCAGATCAGAAGTTTCAGCAGATGATATCAGGACTATAATTAGACTTTCCGGAGCTTCTGCAACTCATAAACCAGATAGTAACAATTCCGAATATGACGAGGTCAAAGTAGTTGAGACTGTACGTGGATTAATTCGGACACGTAACGCGCTTCAGGAGCAATATGTTCGAAAAATCGAGAAAATGACTATTGTCTTCTCGATTGGTCCGGCAGGAACAGGTAAAACATACCTTGCCGTAGCAATGGCGATAGATCGCTTTCAACGCAGGATGGTAGACAAAATAATCCTGGTCAGACCCGTTGTTGAGACTGGTGAGACACTCGGATTCCTACCAGGTGATATTCAAGAAAAAGTAGACCCGTATTTCCGTCCTCTTTATGATGCCCTCGATGAAATGCTTTCTCGCGAAAGAGTCAGACGATTCATAGACAAAGGTTTTATTGAAATAGCGCCTTTAGCATATATGCGGGGAAGAACATTGAACAACGCATTTGTCATTCTGGATGAAGCTCAGAACACGACCTCAGGACAGATGAAAATGTTTCTGACACGCTTGGGTGTCGGTTCAAATGCGGTTTTAACTGGTGATTTAACGCAGATTGACTTGCCTGATCCTGCTGCATCAGGTTTACTTGAAGCTCGGGGGTTACTACAGGGGATAAAAGGTATCGGTTTCGTCGAATTTAGTGACCGTGATGTCGTTCGTCACCAACTTGTAGCTGATATCCTGCGTGCTTATCAGGGAAACGCTATGTCGGGGGAGACTCAACAATGAAGGAAAAACTAACATCAACTGCGATTACTCCGGAGTGCTCAAGCTTGCTTGAGCCAGGTCAGGGACTAATTTATGGTATAACCTGCTCAAGCAAGCTTGAGCACTCCAGAGTAAGATAACGCATTTTTCAGGAATAATGGCAACAGAACAGACAAGTAATTCCCATCCAACAGAGCAATTAGGTAAAGGTGATTTGACTGCTGTCGGAATAGAGTCATCCAGTAAGTCGCAAATGAGGATCCATTGGTGGCATTGGGTAATTGGCGCGGGACTTATTATTTTGTTGACATATTTGTCTCCACGTGGTAAGTCTCTCGAGTTTGCTAATCTTACCGAAGGTAGTATTTCACAACGGAAAACAATTGCTCCTTTCGATTTTGAAATACTTAAATCCCTTGATGAACTTAAGAAAGAAAGACAAGATGCGGCAGGAAATATCCTGCCGGTACTGGCAACGGTAGATTCTGTTGACGTTATTTATATCCGGGAATTGCATAATTTCGCTGTTGAATCGAAGAATATCCTTTCTAAATTGCCTTCAACAGTCTTAATTGCCGTAGCTGATACTCAACATTTTCTTTCTCTTAATGATTCCTTGAAAGTGTCTCAAAGTAAAGAGGAGCTCTTCAATCTCTATGGATTTCGCCTGGCGGATGACACTTGGAGATTTTTGATCGGGCTATATAATCTTGATCAGCATAATCAGACAGGAATTTACCTGCGATTCTTCGAATTCTATCTAAGCGGAATACTTGGCAATATCTTCAAACAAGGTATCATAAACATACCCAAAGAAAAATTGTCTCATCCTTCCGAGAAGGTTATAATCCAACGAGCCATTGAGGAAACGCCTGCAGAGCTAAGACGGTTGCTCACTGCTACCGAAGCGTTAAATCGGATTTCCTATCAACTGAAAGAAAAATTAAGGAATGGCAGGTTTCCCAGCGGTGCTGTAAGCGCCGCTTATGAGATGATTCAACCTTTCGTTGTAGCAAACCGCATATATAACAGCGCCGAGACCGAGCGTCGAAGACAAGTAGCAATAGCCAAAGTCCCGCTGGCAAAGGGATTTGTTAAAAAGGATGAGTTGATTATCGGTGCTAATATAAGGGTAACCAAAGAACACCTCGATAGGTTGAATTCGCTGGCGATAAAACGGGCTGAGATGGAGAAGGAACGTGGCGGTCTGCGAGCCCTAACGCAGATTAGCGGTCATTTCTTAATCGCGACGATTATTATTTTTTTATTAGGCGTGTTCATTGCGTTGATTAGAAACGAAATCTGGCATCAATGGAAATTAGTTCTATTAATAGCATTGGTTCTGGGATTGATACATGTTTTTCAGGTTCTGGTTCCGGTTAAATACGATCTATCGCGCTTTATGTTTCCCATTGCCGTCGGTGCAATGTTAATTGCCATTTTAGTTGACCGTTACGTAGCGCTGGCTGGTGTGGTTGCAATGGCGCTTCTGGCAGGTGTGCTAAGAGGCAATGATTTTCCTGTTGTATTAATATCAGTAATGATTGGCAGCATGGCGCTCTTTGCAGTAAAAAAAGTACAAACCCGTGGTGACGTTATGCGTTCGGGTCTTTATCTGATTGCTCTTTATATTCCGTTGGTAGTTACGCTACATTTCGTTCATTTTACATCGGGAGAACCATTACTGACTGATCTCGCAATAGCAACCGCTAATGCGATTCTTTCTCCTACTCTGGTACTTGGATTGGTAATCATCTGTGAAAACCTGTTCGGGATAACTACAGATCTGTCACTTTTGGAATTGGTTGACTTAAATCGTCCTTTATTGCGTGAACTTGCTCTGAAATCCCCTGGTACATACCATCACAGCATTATGGTTGGAAGCCTTGCTGAAAGCGCTGCAAGGGACATAGGCGCTAATACACTGCTCACACGGGCAGGAGCATACTATCATGATATTGGCAAGATGCCGAACAGAGAATACTTCATAGAGAATCAGGAAACCGGCAGTCAGAATATACACGATCTAATTGCCCCGGATAAATCAGCCAAAATTGTTATTGGTCATGTTCAGCAAGGTTTGGAACTGGCTGAAAAATACCATTTGCCTCCTCAAGTAACAGCCTTTATCAGCGAACACCACGGTAGCTCACAATTGTCTTTCTTTTATGCCAAAGCTGTCAAGGAAAGAGGGGATGACGTTGATGAAGCACTCTATCATTACCCGGGACCTAATCCTCAGAGCAAGGAAACAGGTATAATAATGCTTGCTGACACGGTTGAAGCTGCAACCCGGTCTATGGGAAAGATTACACATCAGGAAGTGCAAGAAACAGTAGACAAACTGATTCGTATGAGGTTAGCTGAGGGAGAACTTGATGAATGCCCGCTTACACTTCGAGAAATAGGTAAGATAAAAAACGCTTTCAAACAGGCGTTGACCGGTATCTATCATCAAAGAATCGCATATCCGGGACAAGAAGATGAGAAACCAGCATCTGAAAAAACCCCGAAGGGGTTGAATGTGAATAACCGTAGGTGAAACCTACGGAGTACAACAATACAAACAACCCAACCCCTAAGGGGTTGAATAATATGGAATTACGAAACCGTATATTGTTCAACCCCTTAGGGGGGTGACTAAAGGGTTTGCAATTTAATTCGGTGGGTTTCACTCACCGCTATTCACATTCATTCCCTTCAGGAATGCAATAATAATACAACTGAAGAAACAAGATTAGATGATGCAAATATCAGAAAACGAGATAACAATTGTATATAACTCTGTTGAAGACAATTCTTTACCAAATACTAAAATTTTCAATCTGGTAAATGTAATTGTAACTGATAAAAACTATAAACTAAGAGAATTGTCTGTAATCCTGTCAAATGATGAATTACTACATAAATTGAATCATAAATGGTTGAATGTCGATGCTACAACAGATGTTTTATCCTTCGATTTGTGTGATGATTGGGATAAACGTCAAATAAGAGTATCTAGCAATGATCTGAAGATAATAGAAGGTGAAATATACATCAGTCTGGATCGTGTGCAGGCTCAAGCCCGGGAAAACGGCATCGAGCCGGAGACTGAATTGTTGAAACTTATTGCACACGGAATACTGCATCTTTGCGGTATGGATCACGATGACAATGTCTCGCTGCGTGAAATGATTGACCGCGGTGAGAATTATGTTCAAAGGGTTCTTTAGGGAAATATTTTGGACGTTGATTTATGGATCAGGCTGACGATAGTTCTATTTCTATTAGTTCTATCGGCTTTCTTTTCCAGTGTGGAAAGCGCTTACTTTTCGCTCAGCCGGACAATACTGGATCAGTTCAGCGAATCTGCTGATCCACGCGCTCGTCGAGTGGCACGATTATTATCGAGACCTCGACGATTGTTGGCTTCAATTCTGACTGGAAACACAATTGTTAATACTGCTGCAGCAGCGATAACCGCTCTCGTTGCATCGGATATAGCAATCCGGAATGAAATGAATCCGAATCTGGTAATTGGAATTCAGATCGTTCTTGTTACGATTATCATACTTATATTCTGTGAATTACTGCCTAAACTGTTTGCACTGCGTAATCCACAGAAGTGGGCATTAAGCAGTTCTCGATCAATACAGCTTAGCTGCTTAATACTATCCCCAATATCTTTACCACTCTCGTCGTTGACTGTATTTATGTCACAACTGTTCGGGATCGAAAAACACAGCGTACTGGCGATGACAGAGGAAGAAATCCGCGCGCTGGTGCAGGTAGGTCATGAACACGGTGTTCTCGAGCTTGAAGAAAGAAAAATGATTCATTCCATTTTCGAGTTCGGGGAAACTTGTGCGAGAGAGGTTATGGTTCCTCGAATTGATATTGTCACCGTTAAAAAGGACGCTTCATTCGATGAAATCACGAGGACAGTGGCTGAATGTGGTCACTCGCGCATACCGGTTTACGATGACAAAATTGACAACATTATAGGAATGATCTACGCCAAAGACCTACTTGCTATGTCGCGCGACCCAAGCAGGTTTAACCTGACAAAGCTGCTCAGATCAACGTATTTTATACCGGAAGAAAAAAAGATCGATGAACTGTTACGAGAATTCCAGAAGGATAAGATACATATCGCCATCGTCGTGGACGAATACGGTGGAACTGCAGGCTTGGTAACGATGGAAGACATCATAGAGGAGATTGTCGGTGAAATCCAGGACGAGTACGACACCGAGCAACCCCTTATCCGACGTGAAGATGAACGCACGATTATAGCAAGCGGGCGAATTAGCATATCAGACCTGAATGAATGGATAAAACTCGAACTCATACCGGATAATGAAGCTTATGATACTCTGGCGGGATTTGTCTATAGTCAACTCGGCGAAGTACCAGACAAGGGACGTGAATTCGAGTATGACGATTACAGGTTTGTCGTTGAAGAAGTAGAGGATAAAAGAATTAAGCACGTACGCATAGAAAAGGTCGAGGGAGTTTTCGGAGATGTTTGACAACTTGCTGGAGAATATTCGCTGCCGGTTTGTAAACTGGGCTCTTGTGTTTATGGTTAGACGAGGAAAAGTAGCTGAGTTGTCGTTACGGGATTGCTGGAAGGATGTGAATAGTTGTTTGGTATGTCTACCAAGAGAAGAATTGGATAAAACCGCTGTTGAGATAATCCTGAATCGGTTGCGCGATAAATTTCCTGATGCAAAGTTGACATTGCTTACGCTCCCGGGAATTATGAATTCACCTCCTTTGGAAATAGCGGTAAAGGTAATTAATATACAGAAAAAATCACTCAATATACTTGGTTTACCACTAAGACAATTAAAAGATGAAATAATAGATATTCGTCCTGATATCGCAATTGACCTTTCTCCTGATTACGATTCGTTGGCAGCGTATCTATGCAGGACTTCACGTGCGAAAGTCAGCATTGCCTTTGCAAATCACCAGGGTGATCTCGCCTATAACTATCAGGTTGCTCCTCATCCCAGCCGTGTTGGTTTGGATCGTTATCGCGTCCTGGCTAAATATATCGGTTAAATCAGGTGGATCAACGCACGAAATTGATGGGAAGCTTGACGTCGGTTGAGCGACCTGGGCGCTATCTGGGAGGGGAATATAATTCCTCTCACCCGAAAAACGATGCCGACTATAGATTCTGCCTGCTCTTCCCTGATGTGTATGACATCGGTATTTCATATTACGGCTACCGAATGCTCTATCACATCCTGAACAGAATGGAAGGTGTGTCCTGTGAGATGTCATATCTACCATGGTCGGATATGCAGGAATTGATGCGGAGTAAACAAGCGCCGTTATTCAGTATAGAAAGTGGAAGAGCATTAACGGAGTTCGATGCTATTGGGATTACCCTGCAGACGGAACTCCATTATCCCGGAGTGGTGAAAGCTCTCGATCTGGCTGGTATTCCACGACGAGCGATAGATCGTTTATCATCTCCGGGAATGTCCGATCTACCCTTGATTATCGGTGGTGGTCCGTGTGCCTTTCATCCTTCACCGATAGCCCCGTTCTTTGACGCATTTGTAATAGGCGATGGTGAAGAAGCGCTGCCGGAAATGATCGAAATAATGCGCAGAGATGATTTCGGGAAGCGGACTCGGTGGGAGAAATGGCTTCAACTTGCCCGGATTGACGGTATTTATGTTCCGGGACTGGACAATGGTGAAATAGTCCATAAAGTGCGTGCCAGGGTTGTTACGAATCTTAAACCCGAGTACTATCCCGATAAGCCGATAGTGCCTTTCATCAGAGGATCACATGACCGGCTCACCGTAGAGATTATGCGTGGCTGCACACAAGGATGTCGTTTCTGTCAGGCTGGAATGCTGAATCGACCTGTCCGGGAACGTCCGGTCAGCGATATTGTCAGCCAGATTGTATCGGGGATCAAAGAGACAGGTTGGAACGAAGTTGGGCTTTTATCGTTGTCAACGTCTGACTACACCCTGTTGGATGAACTCCTGGCTAAGTTATCTGACAACCTGAAAGGCAATCGAACTTCAATTTCCTTCCCTTCACTGCGTCCTTCGTCTTTCACTGAAGAAATGGCAAAGATTGACTTAGGAGGCAGAAAATCCGGTTTGACGTTTGCCGTCGAAGCCGGCAGCCAGCGCCTGCGGGACGTTATCAACAAAGGACTGGCTGAAGAGGAATTAATCGAAGCCATCCAGCGCGCTTATCGTAACGGCTGGAAGACGGTTAAACTTTACTTTATGGTAGGGTTACCCACCGAACAAATGGACGATATAACCGAAGGCGCCGTGCTTCTTGAGAAGCTCCAGCGGATGACGCCGCGTGGTCGTGAGCTTCATCTGTCTGTATCGCCATTTATCCCGAAACCTCACAGTGTGTTTGCACGTGAAGGGTTTCTGGAGGTGGATGAATTACGAAAACGTATCGGTGAACTGTACAGTAGAGTTCATCGGCGCTGGGTGAAAAAATCATGGCATAACGCTGAAACGAGTCGTATTGAGGCTCTTCTGGCAAGAGGCGACAAGGATTTATCAACGGTTATTGAGGCTGTAGCCGATGATGGGGAAGGATTTGAAGCCTGGGGTGGGATGTTTAACGCCAATCGCTGGCACGACGCTCTGAAGCAACATTATCCCAATTGGCTTAGTATATTACAGCCCATTCCTGAAAAACACACTGTTCCGTGGAATCACTTGAAAAAGGGTGTTTCGCAACGTTTCTATCGCGAAGACCGCAAAGCTGCACTTCAAGCACAACATTTGCCTGATTGTCGAACAGGTGAATGCTATAAATGCGGCTTGACGCGGATTTGCGATCAAGTAAAAACGAGCTCTATTGAATCTCAAGTTTATGATGGTGAGGCTGTTCTTGATTCTGTATCTGCTAAACGTGAAGACACAAATAATGTCAAAACGGACGTTAAACAACGTTACCGTTTAACGTTCAGTAAGTTGAGTTTTGCCATATACATCGGACATCAGGATTTAATGACCTCAATGATCAGGGCATTAAGGCGAGCCGGGACACCGCTTCGATATCGTCAAGGGTTTAACCCGCGACCCAAAGTTAGCTACTGTCAGGCTTTACCACTTGGTCGTAGTGCGAGTGATCTTTGGATTGAATATGAAACAACCAAGGAACTCGATACTGATGATTGGTTAGAACGCTTACAGAAGGTCTTCCCTTCAGGAATTACACCGATTGCATTAGTGCGTGTGTAATGACGAAACAGAGATTATTTCTCACCACGAAGAGCACGAAGAAAAAAAAGGCTTTAGGCTCTGGGCTTTAGGCTTTTGGTATACTGACAACCTTTTTGTCAGTATACCAAAAGCCTAAAGCCCTTCATGGTGATTAAAACGAATTTTTTATAGGTTAAAATAAGTGAAACAAGATATAATTATAAATGCTGCAACCAGTGAAGCTCGTATCGCTTTGTTAGAGGATGATATTCTGATGGAGTTATATGTTGAAAGACCTGAAAATGAAAGAATGGTGGGGAGTTTATACCGCGGTACGGTACGAAAGGTAATGAGCAGCATATCAGCCGCTTTTATTGATATAGGCGGACATCAGGATGCATTCCTCCATTTCTCAGACGTGGGCAGTAGTAAAACCGAGAGAAGCGGCTCTACGGATGGGTTGGAGCGCGAAGAAATTAATGACGGTATAGTACGCAGAAAACAAGAAGTGAGAGATCTCAAAAACGGACTGGAGATACTTGTCCAGGTTATTAAGGAGCCTATAGGTAGAAAGGGTCCGCGAGTCACTGCACAGGTGTCCATTCCCGGTAGGTTCTTAGTACTCATCCCGGGTGAAAGTTTCATCGGCATATCTCGCAAGATATCGAGCTTCAATGAAAAACGACGGCTTAAAGCAATTGCCAACAAGATCCTACCTGCGGGATATGGGCTTATTATTCGCACTTTAGCGTTAGACAAATCCGATAAAACACTCCAGGCAGACCTGAACCGTGTAATGAATAACTGGCGAAAGTCCGAACGAACGCTCAGCAGTTTGAAAGAACCCGGACTGGTCTATAGGGATATGTCAATGACGTCATCCATCATTCGCGATCTTTTTTCCCCAGATGTTAACAGTCTGGTTGTGGATTCACAAAAAATGCACAGCGAAATTGTAAACTACGTCGATGACGTTGCGCCCAATCTCGCCGACAAGATATCTCTCCATAAAGAGAAAACTCCGATTTTTGACAAGTATAATATTGAAAGAGAGATCGAGAAGTGTCTGTCGCGCAAGATTTGGTTAAGCGGTGGTGGCTATCTTTACTTCGACCAAACGGAAGCCTTGATTGCAATTGACGTAAACAGTGGTCGTTTTACGGGAAAGAAGAATCACGAGGAGAGTTCTCTGAATGTAAATCTGGCGGCGGCACGCGAGATCAGTCGGCAACTCAGACTGCGTGATATAGGCGGTATAATCGTTATCGACTATATAGATATGATGGAAGAGAAGAATCGCAAGAAAGTCTTTGACGAAATGCGGCATTCGATGCGTATGGATAGAGCAAGGTGGGACATAGCGCCGATTGGTCCGTTCGGACTAATGGAAATGACCCGCCAGCGCATCAGACCGTCATTGCTTTATACATTCCGCGAACCTTGTCCAAACTGTAGAGGCACCGGGTTGGTTCCATCAATGGAAACTGTTGTCACAATGCTCGAACGCTGGGTCAAACGCTTTGGCTCCAAGACAGGTGAACGGAGAGTAACTCTAACGGTAAATCCGGATGTGAAGTCATATTTGACCGAAGGAATATACAGCAGGTTAGCGAAGATAATGTGGAAAAACAAAGTATACATTGCTTTAATTGCTAAGGAAGGATTCAAGATAGACGAGTTTGAGGCGTATTCATCAAAACAGCGTCGGGAAGTTACGGATGAATTTATGATTGGCGGCAGGTAGCCCGGTTTCTACAAGGAAAACGGAAGTTCAGAGTTCACAAGTTTAGAGTCCAGCCTTCAGGCTGTTTTAAGGCTCAGAGTTCAACCTTCAGGTTGTCTTCCTTCCTTGAACTAACGAAGTGAATTTTAAGCTCAAAACAACCTAAAGGTCGAACTCTGAACTCGAGACGCGGTGCAATTATAATAAAAGGAGCAACTATGCCAATTGAAATGGCAACCAGGAAAGCAGGGGACATTATGATTCCCCTCGATGAATATCCTCACGTAGACTACCGGGTTACTTTACGCCAAGCTATTGAAGTAATAGAGAATGGGGATATTGAAATTAAAGGCAAAAAATCATTACCGCGTGCAATTTTGGTATTTGACGAAAACAAGAATTTGTTAGGAATCGCAAGGCGTCGGGATATTTTGCGTGGGCTGGAACCGGATTTTTTAAAAACGATGGCGCTTTCGTATCGGAAAAAACTGTTTGATATTGAGACTGATCCTAACTTAGTTGAATTGTCATCCGGAAGGCTTGCAAAAGCTATTCAGGTTCTGGCTGAACGTCCGATCAGCGAGGTTATGAGTCCTGTAGTCGCTACCTTACGTAATGATGACCATCTGGCAAAGATCATTTTCATTATGCTGAATCGTGACCAGGCTTTACTTCCAGTTATAAAGGACAGAAAGGTAGTCGGCGTGGTTCGAAGCGTGGATGTGTTTAATGAAATTGCGAGAATTGTGCTGTAGATCAAATGTTTCATTGCTTCATCACTATATCGTTGTTCAACAATAATGCAATACAATAATTTAGCAATATAGCTATGATATTTCGGTTTAAGGAAAAAAGACTTAAAAAAACATCACTAGGCGGAATGGAAGACACATATCTGGCACGGGCTGCTGGTCAAATCAACTGGAAAAGACTACTGTTTATCTGCATCGGTATTGGTCTTTTTACTATAGTATATTTTTCACCGGATTGGCCTGATGCGGTCGATCCAAAAGGTAAACATTTTATTCTTACTCGCGAAGGAAAAGCAGCGTTAGGTCTGTTCCTTTGGGCTGCTACCTGGTGGGTATTCGAAGTAGTTCCTATCGGTGTTACCAGCATCACAATCGGGGTAGTTCAAGCCTTATTTCTGATAAGATCCGCCAAGGTGGCATTCAACGATTTTATGGATCCTTCGGTTTGGTTCATTATCGGTTCAATCGTCATTGGAATGGTCTTCACTAAGGTGGGCTTGACTAAAAGGATGGCGTACAAGATGTTAATTATAGTCGGGGAGCGCACCAGTATGATCTATCTGGGCTGTTTCCTGATGACCGCCGCATTAACGTTGATAATGGCGCATACCGCCGTGGCTGCGACCATCTTTCCACTGCTGATGGCGATTTACACCCTTTACGAGCAGGACAGCAAACCAACCAAGTTCGGAAAAGGGCTCTTCATGGGGATGGCGTTCGTTGCTGGAGCTGGCAGCATCATCACTTTGTTAGGCGCTGCACGCGGCGCGGTAGCTATAGGATTCTTCCGTGACATCACTGGAAGGGAAATCACGTTCTTCGAACTTAGTTACTATATGTTCCCCCTCGGCTGGTTAATGGTATTCCTACTCTGGGGCTTCTTTATGGTCTTCTTTAAACCCGAACAGAAGACCATTCCCGGATTGCGGGAAAGAGCCAAGATGCTTAATGCCGGACTGGGTAAGATAACGAAAATGGAAATCTTAACCCTCATAATAGTACTTACATCTGTAGCTTTACTTGGTTTACGCTCGTTTATCCCTGCGCTTACCGTTCTAAACAAAAGCGCTATTATTCTGGTTTCAACGGTACTGTTCTTCCTGCTCAAAATACTAACAATCGACGACCTTGAAAAAATCCCCTGGAATATTGTATTGCTCTTCGGGGGCGCAATGAGCATTGGATTTTGCTTGTGGCAGACCGGCGCTGCAAGTTGGCTGGCTATCGAATGGTTGGGTTTATTAGAAAATGCCAGTGTTTTCGTTTTTATAATGGGCATAGCTTTCTTTGTGATGATAATGACCAACTTCATTATGAACGTTGCTGCCATCGCTATTTCATTGCCTGTTGCTCTGGTAATAGCGCCATACCTGGGCGTGGCGCCGGAAGTAATACTTTTTGCTTCGCTGGCAACAGCGGGAATGCCCTTCTTGCTTCTTGTTGGCGCAGCGCCGAATGCTATTGCTTATGAAAGCAAACAGTTTACAACAGGTGAGTTCTTTACAGCAGGAATACCTGCCAGTATTCTGTTAATGATTGTGTTAGGGGCTTTTATTAAATTTGTATGGCCACTGATGGGTATGCCGATAAAGGTGTTGTAGTTTGTCTTTAGTCTTTAGTCTTTAGTCTTTAGTCTTTTGGCTTCAGTGTTCATTTTAAAACGACCAATCAGGAGCGTTAAGCGTCCCTGCCTGACGGCTATTATATTGTTATTTAGCAACATGCATGGCAAATAGAGACGCCTTCCACTCATGATTTCCTATACTGCGTGTTTTTACAATCTGTTAATCTGCATAATCTGCGGTTAAAAGAGATCATGCGACAAGAGTGTCGCATCTACTAAAGGAAATAATTATGGCAATTATTACGATATTCAGCGGGTCATATTGTAACGCTGAAGAAATTGTTGAACAGGTGAGCAAGCGGTTAAATCCGGAACGATTGGATGAAAAGCTCTTCGCAGAAATCCAAAGTCGTTTCGGGGTTTCCAAAGAGAAACTGATGCGCACTATGACCGGTTTTGTACCTTTTATGAATAAAGTAACCCACGAGCAGGAAAAGAATATCGCTTACCTGAAAGCTGTCCTTTCAGAACTCATCCTTGAAGATAATAAACTGCTGCACGGTTCTGCTTCACAATTACTGCCAAAGACCATTTCACATCTGCTGAAGGTTTGTATTATCGCTAACTTTGACTATCGTCAAAAACAGTGTATGCAAATTACCGGTAAATCTGAGAAGGATGCGCATCGAATAATTCACAATGATGATACAGAACGCGGGGGATGGACTAAGCTCATTCATAACAAATCACCTTATGACGAAGATTTATTCGATATTATAATTCCAATGCAGGATACTTCAGTTTCCGAGGCGGTGGATATCATCTGTGACAATGCTGGCAAAGAAGCCTTGATTGCAACAACTCAATCACTGAACGCCGTTGAAGATTATAAACTAGCTACTGATGTTAACCTTGAATTGATAGAAGCCGGTCATTATGATGTGGACGTAACTGCAGCAGATGGCAAGGCTGTCTTGACAATTAATAAATATGTTGTTAGATTAGAACAACATAAAGAAAAGCTGAGTCAAATCGCAGCAGGAACTAAGGGTGTTAACGAAGTTCAGATAAAGATTGGTAAGAAGTACACCCCGCCATCTATTATTCCAATGGAAGATTTTGAGATGCCTTCAAAGATACTGTTAGTGGATGATGAGATGGAATTCGTACATACTCTCTCAGAGCGGTTAGAGGCGCGCAACCTCGAATCATCGGTCGTTTACGATGGCGAACAAGCTTTAGAAGCAGTTAGAAAAGACGAACCGGAGGTTATGGTTCTCGATTTGAAGATGCCTGGTATTGACGGTATAGAAGTACTCAGACATGTTAAAAAAGAACATCCGTTAGTTGAAGTGATCATTCTAACCGGACACGGCTCGGAGCGCGAAAAAACAATAGCTGAGGAACTGGGAGCATTCGCTTATCTTAACAAACCGGTTGATATAAACGTTCTTACTAAGGTTATGAAAGAAGCTTATCAGAAGGTCAATGCAGCTAAAAGGGGAAATCAGTAGACGCAACACTCTTGTCGCGTGTAGTCAGTAGGTACGATACTCTTGTCGCGTGTTTCTTTTCAACCGCAGATTACACAGATTAAACATATTATTATATCGGTTATGCCTTTAGCTCAGCAATGTATAAAATTAATAACACCGGAGTAGCGAAGCTTGCTGCGCGTCCACTTAATAATACCGGAGTAGAAAAGCTTTCTGCGTTCTCGTACGGTGGCGCA
>JAVCDD010000218.1 GCA_030765125.1 Candidatus Hatepunaea meridiana | reverse complement strand
TGTTTTGCCTTTCGTATACCACGATAAGTCAACCTTAAGTCCAAAAATCCGAATATTGTAAATGTGAAAGAGCAGAACGGTAATAATTCTCAATATTCTAATAAACGAGTAAATCAACGGAATCATTAATACTCTTTGAAATAACGACAGTCCATAGAAAAATAGGTATACTGTCACCTTATTTCCTACGCGAACTTTTACTCCGGAGTGCTCAAGCTTGCTTGAGCGCGATCAGGGACAAATTTATGAATAACCTGCTCAAGCAAGCTTGAGCACTCCGGAGTAAGATGATACTGTTTTTAAAGGGAATATTCTAAATGCCAGGAAAAAAGAAACAGGAAATTATAACATTCAAGGTTGATGAAGCCTTATCAGAGGTTCTGAAGAGTGTTCCTAACCGTTCTGAGTTCATCAGAGCAGCAATACTTACCGCAATGGATAATATCTGTCCTCTCTGTATGGGCAGCGGGATTCTGACGCCGGATCAACGCAAACACTGGGAAAATTTCACAGATAGCCACACACTCGAAGAATGCGAGAATTGTCATGCGTTTCATCTTGTCTGTCAGGCGATAGAAAATCGGGATTAGAACGTGAGCAATTATAAATCTCTGAAAATATTACGTAATGTACTTGTGTTCATATTCATTGTTATGATAGGAAACGCATCAGCGGTTTCAGCAGCACCGTTGGAGGTATACGTCAGTATTCCACCGCAAGCGTATATTACTGAACGCATTGGTATAGAACACGTCAACGTCAAGGTTCTGCTTCAACCGGGGCAGGATCCTCATACATTCGAGATTACGCCTCAGCAAATAATGGCGCTTGGCAAGATGAAACTATTCTTCGAGATCGGGATGCCGTTCGAGAGACAATTGATAAACAAGATCAGGGATAGTCATCGCAATTTGGCAATTATTAACACGGCAGATGGAATAAAAAAACGAGCGATTTGTACGCATCATCATCACCATAGTGAAATCAATGACATTAATAAACTTGACCCGCATATATGGTTATCACCTCCGTTAATAAAAATCATAACCAGTAATATCACTAATGCGCTCCAGCAAGCCGATCCCGCTCATTCGGATGAATACAGCGCCAATCTGGATTCATTTATTGTCGAAATAGATGCCCTACACGCACAGATTGGTGAATTATTGAAACCCTTCAAAGGACGATCATTCTACGTCTTCCATCCGGCTTTCGGATATTTCGCTGACACTTACGGTCTGAAGCAGGTTGCCGTAGAGATGGAAGGCAAGAGTCCTACTCCAAAGCAACTAAACAGGTTAATCAAACAAGCACAACACGAAAACGTAAAGGTCATCTTCGTGCAGCCACAATTCGATGCGAAGAGCGCACAAGCCATTGCTGAGGCTATCGGAGGAGCGGTGATACCTCTAAACTCGTTGGAAAAGGACGTACTTGGCAATCTTGAGGATATAGCGCAGAAGATAGAGAAGGCTTTAGAGGAATGGAAATGATTCAGTTGAAAAGTCAATTATTGCAGAATTTCTTTCCTATTTTGTCATTCCCGCTCATTTTGTCATTCCCGCGAAGGCGGGAATCCAGTTTGAAGAGCTTTAAATACTTGAAAACTCTGGATTCCCGCCTTCGCGGGAATGACAAAATGAGCGGGAGTGACAGTAACAAATAATAAGAAGATGTCTGATTCACCGGTAATATTATTTAAGAATGTTTCCTTCGCTTACGGAACCGTATCTATACTTAGCGACGTAGATTTAACCGTTGAGAAGAATGAACTGATCTACATCGTCGGTCCCAACGGCGGCGGAAAGACTACGCTTCTTAAGTTAATATTGGGATTAATCCAACCCGATACTGGAATGGTTCGTCTATTTGGCGAGCCACCGGAGCGATCACGTTACCGTATTGGTTATACTCCTCAATATATCCATTACGATCCTCAATTCCCGGTAACCGTTATGGACATTGTCCTGATGGGACGGTTAAGCAGCCATTTGGGAGGACGCTATTCAAAATCTGACAAGCGGATTTCAACAGAAGCTCTGGACGAACTCGGAACCGCGGACCTTGCCAACCGTCTCTTTGCTGATCTTTCAGGAGGGCAGCGCCAGCGTGTCCTGATAGCGCGTTCTCTTGCGACCAAACCGGACTTGCTTCTACTCGATGAACCGACTGCAAATGTTGACGCTCGGACGGAAGAGAGGTTGTTTGAAGTCATCCGGGAACTTAAACTACGGATGACTATCCTGTTAGTATCTCATGACCTGGGCTTTGTTTCGGATATGATTAAAAGCGTCGTCTGTGTAAACCGTCAGGTTGTCGTTCATCCAACTACCGATATTACGGATGAATCCATTCGCGATATGTACGGCAAGGAAGTGCGGATGATACGACATGATATTAGTTGTTGAGTCTTTTGTCTTTGGTCTTTAGTCTTTGGATTCCTGCGAAGAAAGAAAGTTCAGAGTTCAAGCTTCAGCTTGCTGCGTTGCTGCCAATTAACCCATAGACTACTTAAGACTACTAAAGACAAAAGACTAAAGACCAAATACTACTAAAGACCAATGTTCGAATTCATAAACGCCTTAAACGACCCCAACATCCCCTTCCTACGCTATGCGCTAATAGCCGGTCTATTAGCGAGTCTTTCATTCGGCGTAATGGGAACTTACGTTGTAGCGCGGCGGATCAGTTACATCGCCGGAGCTATATCTCACAGCGTACTCGGTGGAATCGGGGCAGGATTATACTTTCAAGCCAAGTACGGATTGGATTGGTGTCATCCTATGTATTTCGCTGTTGTGACAGCGCTTGGAGCGGCGTTGGTTATAGGATTGGTGAGTATTTACGCTCGTCAGCGCGAGGATACGGTTATCGGCGCAATCTGGGCGTTCGGGATGGCAGTCGGGTTGTTGTTTATTGCTAAAACACCAGGTTATATCAACCCGATGAGCTATCTTTTCGGCAATATTCTCCTCGTTTCGAAAACGGACTTATGGCTTATAATCGGGTTGGATATACTCGTTGTTGGATTGGGAGTATTCTTTTATAACAAATTCCTGGCAGTTTCATTTGACGATGAATTTACAAAACTGCGAGGCATACGTGTAGAAGTATATTATTTGCTCCTGCTATGCTTAACCGCATTGACCGTAGTATTGATGGTAAACGTAGTGGGAATTATAATGGTAATCGCTTTGCTGACCTTACCTCCGGCAGTGGCAGGATATTTCTCCCGCCGACTCTGGCAGATGATGATTTTATCTGTGGTTTTCTGTATGATTTTTACTGCCGCCGGCATAGGATTAAGCTATTCGCTTGATTTACCGAGCGGACCGACTATTATATTTATAGCAGGAGTGGTGTATCTATTAGGGGCGGTTTTCAGTCGTCTAATAAAGAGATTCTTCGCTTCGTTTGGAACTACTAAGCAAAGGAATTTATGAAAACATCAGCAACAAAACAAGAAAAATTATTGTTCCCGTAGCGGGAACATATTATATTTAACAATGCGAGTTATTAGTAAATCTACTCTAAAAGAGTTCTGGGAAAAGCATTCTGATTCTAAATCGGCGTTGGAAGGCTGGTATTATGAAGTTAGAGATGCAGATTGGGAAACTTCCCAAGACATAAAAAATCGTTACTCATCAGCGAGTTTTCTTCCAGGCAGCATTGTTGTATTTAATATTAAGGGAAGAAAATATCGCCTGGTTGTTAAAGTAGATTACAAATTTGGAATAGTCTTTATACGAATGATTGGGACTCATAAAGAGTATTCCAAATGGAAGTTGAAATAGGGGTTTATTATGCATTTAAAAATAATTAAGAATGAAGAAGAACACGATACGGCGCTTAAGACCATTGAAGAATTAATGGATTTAGAGCCTGATCCGGGAACGCCTGATGGTGACAAGCTCGAAACGCTGTCTCTTCTTGTTGAAGATTACGAGAGTAGAATTTATCCAATCGAGATGCCTGATCCTATCGAGGCGATTAAGTTTCGGATGGAACAGCAGAATCTTAAACAGAGTGATCTGATACCGTATATCGGATCGCGCAGTAAGGTGTCGGAAGTTCTATCCCGCAAGCGACCACTTAGCTTGAGGATGATCCGGGCGCTTAACAAGGGGCTCGGAATATCTGCGGATGTATTGTTGCAGGAATCAGTTGCTCGTGAGAGTGAAGAGCGCAAAATCGAAAGAAAGAAGCATACTATTCCTCGTTATGAAGTATCCGGGTAGAATGGTTTCTCTAAACCGGGGATTTAGAAATATGGGGACAGTATACCTATTTTTATAAATACTCTTTAAAATAACAACAGTCCATAGAAAAATAGGTATACTGTCCCCATATTTAATAACTTGACTTATGACTTATATTAATGTATCTTTATAGAAAGTA
>JAVCDD010000085.1 GCA_030765125.1 Candidatus Hatepunaea meridiana | reverse complement strand
TATGATTTTACGATAATGGCATCAGATTGGCTTGGTAATGGTCTTGATTCGGGTATTTAGGGTTCTGAGGTGTTAAGTCAATTTGTGGCAAGGGATTACGCGGCAGTGGGTGTTGGCTTGAGGGTAGTTTTAGAATCGTTCAAACGCGCATGTATTGGGTAAAATAGTTGCTGAAAATTGCTAGAAATTCAGAACTCCTGACTCGTACCAATAGCGATTTGGGGCTTGGTCTGGCGTAAGAGTCGTAACTTCAAGGGGTTGGGATATTTTGTTCAGTCTATTTGCCGAATTCCACACCGGAAAATAAAATGGCACCTTCTTTCAATGAACTTGCTAAACTTCAAAAGAAAGAGAGGTGCCTATGCCGCAAGCTATACTACCACTTATTCCTGACGGTGCAACACTAATCACAGATAAATTGAGCGTTGTCAAAAAAGATGGCAGATGGATATATTTCCACGGCTGTGACCCTGTATTTTCACACGGCGAAGATGAAATCGAAACGTTCCGAATGTTCACCGCTCAGTTGATCTGTCATGGAGCCTGCCGTAACAGGGATATTGTCAAGGTCTTTGGAGTGTCCTCCAGAAGTGTCATAAGGAGCATTAAAAAGTACCGCCAAGGTGGCCATCATGCATTTTATGCCAAGCGTAAAGGGCGAGGCGGCACTATTATTACCGAAGAAGTCAAAGAGAAAGCCCATGTCCTGTTTCTTCAGGGCATGACCCGTCAGGAGGTAGCTGATGAGCTTGACATTCCGAATGACACCTTGCGAAAAGCTATCAACGATGGGCGTGTGATAGAGCCGAAGAATTTTGTGAAACCGGTAGCATCAGACAAATCCACACGGAGTAAGGAAGACGCAGCTATGGAAATGGGAACAGCATGTACTCGACCGGGTGAACGTGTACTGTCGGCCCTGGGGTTACTGCAATCGGCGCCAATATGTTTCGAACCCTGCCGGGATGTCACTTTCGGCGGAGTCTTGTGTTCTTTTCCGGCACTGGCATGTAACGGTCTTTTTAGCCATATTGAGGAATGCTTCAAAGATATAAAAGGCTATTACACCACGATCCATATCTTGGTCTTACTGGCGTATATGGCCTTGTGTCGTATAAAGACTGTCGAACAATTAAGATATCAACCGCCGGGAGAGTTTGGAAAACTCCTCGGATTGGACCGGATCCCCGAAGTCCGCTGTCTGCGTAACAAGCTCAAGGTACTTGTTCAGGACGATGCTCCCGAGAAGTGGGCCGCCTTGCTCAGCCAAGACTGGATGGAACAGTACCCAGGATTGGCAGGTACTCTCTATATCGACGGACATGTGCGTGTTTATCATGGCTCGCTGACCAAATTGCCTCGCCGTTACGTTTCACGACAAAGGTTATGTCTGCGTGGGATCACCGACTACTGGGTAAACGACATTCATGGACAACCCTTTTTTTTCGTGGAACGGCAGGTAGATTCAGGATTACTCGAAGCACTTCGTACGGATATAGTGCCGCGATTACTGAAAGACATTCCAAATCAGCCGATAGACCAACAACTCAAAGCCAATCCTTATTTTCATCGATTTGTCCTGGTATTTGATAGGGAAGGATACAGCCCGGCGTTTTTCAAGCAGATGTGGGAGAAATACCGAATTGCATGCATCAGCTATCACAAGTTCCCTGGAGACTCATGGCCGCAGGAATGGTTTAAAACGAGGGAAGTTTCCATGCCCAATGGAGAACTGGTTACCATGAAACTCGCCGAAATGGGTTCCTGGATCGGCGATGCAAAGAAGGGACTGTGGGTGCGTGAAGTCAGAAAGCTCACCGACAGCGGCCATCAGACCAGCCTTATCAGCACCGCTTACAAGCTCTCACTACAGCAAGATGCTATACGGATATTCAGCCGTTGGTGCCAGGAGAACTTCTTCGGTTATATGATGCAACACTTTGGTATTGATATACTTAGCGAATATGGGTCAGAAGGATTTCCTGTCACTAGTAGTGTTGTCAATCCCGCGTGGAGTCGACTTGAGCAGAGGCGTCGATCACTGCAGGGCAAGCTCAATACCAAAGAACGCGACTTTGGCAGGTTGACCTTAGAGCAAGAATCTGATTCCAGGAAAGTGGAACAATGGCAAAAACGCAAATCCGAACTATATGAGGAAATTCAGGGGGTTGAACATGACATATCGAACACCAAGACGCAACTCAAGCAAACGCCTAAGCGTATACAGTGGGGCGAGTTGCCGGAACAGGAAAGATTCAATCGGCTGCTGCCAAGCAGACACAGGTTGTTCGATACCATTCGGATGATCACTTACAGGGCTGAGACGGCCATGACCATGATAGTGCGTGAAGTAATGAGCAGACAGGACGATGCACGCTCACTGATCAGAGATATGTTTCTATCGGAAGCTGATATTCTTCCTGATACGGACAATAAGACCCTGAATGTTTGCCTTCATTATACAGCCGAGTCCAGACATAACCGTGCCATTGAGCATTTGGTGCAGCATTTGAACGACGTTGCGTACAAATACCCTGGGACGGAGTTAATCCTGAGGTTCAGCCTTGGTGTCCCCGAATTACCGGCTCCGGTCGGCTGATTTGGTGACACCTTATTTTCACGGAGATCAGGAGTTCTGAAATTGTTGCAAGCGAGCACCAGCATCCCTATTCGGTTGGAATATTCGATGAAACAGGCCACGGCAAAAAAGGTAACAAAACTCCCGGTGTCAAGCGTCAATGGTGCGG
>JAVCDD010000016.1 GCA_030765125.1 Candidatus Hatepunaea meridiana | reverse complement strand
TACTTTCTATAAAGATACATTAATATAAGTCATAAGTCAAGTTATTAAATATGGGGACAGTATACCTATTTTTCTATGGACTGTTGTTATTTTAAAGAGTATTTATAAAAATAGGTATACTGTCCCCTTATTTCCTTCGCGAATCTCTCACTTAACAAAGTGATGTTATTGGCGCTATTTACAGACTACTTCTATATCCTAACATTAGGGCTTATCGGATCAGAATCACCTTTTGTGTAAACAACTGACCGTATGCTTGCAGACAAACTAAGTATAATCCAGAGGGAAGGTTGTCTGCTGTCAGAGTTGTAGTGTGAATTCCGGGTTGGCTCTGTTCATTGACAAGGCTTGCAACCACATTGCCGGAAAGGTCGAAAGTTTCAATAGAAACCGTACCCGGAACCAGCAATTGGTAACTTATCGTTACAGCGGAATTGAATGGATTGGGATATATTGATAAAATTTCAAAATCAGATGGAGATTTGGATAGGTCATCAGCCACGTTCAAGGATTCTATCTCATAAATTATCAGCGAATTCTCTGATATGACTGTTAACTCGTCCTGGTCGTCTCCGTCAGCGTCGAAGATTCCGAAGTCACTTATTCCTGGCAGAAACTCTTCATCGAAATCTGTGATTTGTTCGACATCCGGCGCATAGATAAATATGGAGCCTTCAGAAAAACCGAGTATTCCGTACAAAACGTCATCTACGGTGACCGGATGAAACCCGACTATACCACCATCCGGATCAATCTCCAGTTCGGTAGTAGATTCCAATTCCTCATTTTCAACGTCCCAGGATCTGATTTCGACGTCTGTTATATCTTCCCTATCACGAAGCTCGAATATTCCTGCCGCGTAAAATTCAATATCTCCATCTCCATCGCCGTCACCGAGGAATAAACCGCCCAGAGGTCTAAAACCATGACCCCACATCCTCGGTCTTATGGACGTCGAGTTTATCTCCGCTAGCGAAATCATCTTTTCAACCAACCGGTCTTCACTTAGAAACACCACCTCAAGGTTTATCCGGAACTCATCAAAGCTCTCAACCATATCGCCTTCACCAACGTAGACCAAACAACATCCGACTGCAATTTCCACATCGTTGTCGCCGTCATAGTCAAAGGCATACGAACAAATCGGCGCTCCTAGATTACTCCGAATGAGACGCAAACTGTCAGCAGCGCTGCAAAACTTAAATTGACCGAATGTATATGAAGCAGCACCAAACGGACAATGCACCATGTGTTCATACTCGGTTGATCCAAGTAATAGATTGGGTCGTCCCCGGTTATTATTTGACGGAAAAAAGTCGATCAGAGTATTGTTAAAGTCAGGTCGTACAAAATCGTCGAACTCATTACAGTCAACGGTCTCAAACCTGAACCGATTGACATTCCTGAAGTTCTCACCGGAATAGAGAAAGAATTCCGCGCCATCATTAACGCCGACCGAAGCGATCAGGGTGCGGGTTTCTTCGGCAGGATCAAAGACAACCTCGATGTCATTAACTTCAGCGTCAAATTCGTCCGAACTCCAGATGACTTCCTCACCGTTGACGACTACAACACGATTATCAACTCCGAGTGCGATCAAACGATTATCATCACCGTCCGTCCACGACGGACCGATCAGCGTCGGTTCAAAGTCATACTCATAAATGACACTCTCTTCGAACTGGATTTGTGCGAAAACGGTAGCGGTGAAAAATAGAAGACAAGTGATTAGAAAAGTGGTGATTTTCATTATTAACTTCCTTTAACTTAGCATGATTAATTCTTATCCAAACTACTTATTACAATATAAGCACAAATCATAAAAAATACAACGAGATTACGTGCCGGGATAAACAAAGCTTCCTACTATCAAATTCAACAACCGGTTCACCACATACATTATAACGACAATTTACACAAAATTGAATTTTGGCTTGATAGTTGCATCTACTAATTGTTTATCCTATATTAAACAGAAATTTGTATTAATACATAAAGGAGGTTCCCATTGAGGCTTTTACTTACAATTTTAATTACTTTGTCAGTTCTGATTTCAGTTGCTGACGCCCATTACGGAGCGAAGTACGAACCACCCGACGGCAGGATATATCATGGCTTAGGTTGGCATAACGCATCCCAGATTGCATACTGCGAGATGTTCCCTGACAGTCTCCAGACACTGCTTCATCAATCAATGCAGGCTTTGCCCGGCTATATGCGGCGCGGTGGTATGACGGTTGCGGGATTGCTGCAATCATTTAATCCTGATCATTTCGATTCGGAAACACAATATCCTGAACTCTCCGTTCATTTCTCTTTAGAAAACGATCCAATGGACAATGAGTTTGCCGACAGCGATCAGTACGATAGCTATATCGACACTCTGGCGATTGCCTTCAGAGAATATGGTCGTCCTGTTTTCTTAAGGATCGGTCTGGAGATGAACGGCGGTTGGAACGGTTACACGCCTTGGGTGTTCCCTCGAGCTTTCCGTAAACTGGTGGAGGGATTGCGCGAAAACGGAGTCGATAATTTCGCAACTGTCTGGTGTTACGAACCGGATGCTCTCAACGACTTTGCCGACTCAACCAGGGTAGGGTGGAAGTGGTATCCCGGTGATGACGTTGTAGACTGGTTTGGGCTCGATCCGTTTGATGCTGATCATTTCGATCCGGACGAACCGGATTCGGTCGAACAACGAGGTCGGATGGTAATATCAAAGAAAGGCAAGACCGAACATTTCCTCCGCTTTGCCCGAGAGCGAGGCAAGCCGGTCTATCTGAACGAATTAACTGCTCGTCATGTTTGGATAACTCCTCACGATGAAGACGTCGATTCGACACATGGTGAAGTGGACTGGAATTACTGGTTTGCGCCGTTCTTTGAATTTCTGGACAATCATCCCAACATCAAAGCATACAACTACATTAACCTCGATTGGACACAGATCAATCAATGGGCACACTGGGGGGATGCCCGACTCCAGATAAATGAATACATCCGGGATCACTGGGTGGAAGCTCTCTCTGATGAACGCTATATACATTCGGGATATGACATTGCACAGCATGTATCAGCACCGAACGAGGTAAAAGCCATCCCGGATGAGTTTGATATGACTGTTTATCCCAATCCATTCAACTCAAGTTTCAAAGTCAATTACAATTTAACCCATCGAACGGCTGTGGCATTGAAACTTTACTCTCTCACAGGAGCAGAAGTTTGGAGCAATCCTGAAACAGTGCAAAATGCGGGACAATATCAAGTATCTGTTGATGGAAGTGGGTTGGCTTCGGGGATTTATTTTGTTGGGATGGAAGGGCTTGGGAGTAGTGTTGTTAGGAAGGTTGTTTTGGTGAAGTGAAATTTTCGCCCTATATTTCTTGATTCCCGCTAATAAAACTCTTGAAATCTGATAAAAAGATTGCTTAAATTAGTTGTGTCAGGTGTTAACACCTGACACAACATTACACTAAAAAGGAACGAAAATGATTTCTGAATACGCTGAATCGAATTGCAAAAACGGAGTAACAATGCGCGGGTGCGTTTTATTGCTGGGATTGGTGGTTTTGATGGGGGTGGGGGGATGGAATGGGGTGTTTGGGCAGGATTGGTCTGATGAGATACGACTTACACACGCTCAAGATGACTACCAGTTTGCTAATAACAGCCCTCATTTCGCTATAGACTCAGATGGTAACCTGCATTTTGTTTTCACGGCTTATAACTACGGAGATGACGACAGGACACATGTTATCTACCAGAAATTCAATCGTATCGGTGAAGCGCTGACAGAACAGTTAGTAATATCTGAGTTAGCAGAAATACCGGATACAATTGAATGCGGTCCTTATGTTCTTGATATATTCCTGAGTGAAAATAATTTAATTCATATATTCATAAGAGCTTGGGGTGATGGTCCAAGATATGATTTACAGTATTACATAAAATATGATACAGAAAACGATTCTGTTTATAGATGCGTTGAATTAGATGGTTTTGATAATATTGATATTGAACGGGAAGCTAATATTGTTGCCGACTCAAGAGATCAGATAATCATAAGCGGAAGCGCGGGATCGTACTGGGAAGAGGGAGATCGTGAAAATGATAACTTCCAGACTCACATTTTTTACCGGAGATAAGATCTCGAAGGAGAGCCCGTAGGCGATATTCAATTCATTGATATTGATAACGATTATAGCGAAGAAGACGTCAGGATGCGTCTGGCATCCGGCGATACAATACTTTTTGCTTGGGAAGAAGACCACGATAGAGTTTGCAGTGTACATTTCAGCAAAGTTGCTCCAAATGATAGCATTATAATAAAAGATATGGAAATATTACCGAGAGAAGACTGGAGGCAGACAGGTTATTACGATTATGAACCGGACAGTGAAGACGGTATAGTAATAATTGTCTGGGGTGAAGGAAGGGCTTACATAAGGAAATATGATAATGAAATGAATGAACTGTTTCAGACATGCGTTGGAAGAACCAATGGACATGTGGATATAATTGTCGATAATAATAACTATATACACCTTGGCTGCGGTTTCAGCCCCCCAGAGGGAACAACATATTTAGGTTATTCACAACTTGATGATGAAGGTAATTTGTTAGATTCTGCTGAAGCAGTCTATGGAAGAGAAGAACACCCACGGGTAAATTGGCGTAATACAAAGGTATTTAGATGTGAAGATGGGTTCACGGGAGTTATTTGGCTGGATGATAGATTTGGAGCGCGACATAGAGAGCTTTTTATGATATACAAAACACAAAACGATGTAAGAAATGACAATTATTTTTTACCTTCATCCTCCAATTTGAAGATATTTCCTAACTATCCAGATCCGTTTAACAATTCAACCATAATTCCTTTTATAATCCCGCCTTCAGGAGCAGAATTCCTGATAGTAAATTCACTTGGAAGAACCGTATTTAAACAGATTATTCCTGCCGGGAAAGGAGGTTTTAAAACATATAATTGGCGGGGAATTGATAGTAACAGCCTCACTTTGCCGAGTGGGCGTTACTGGGTTTTGTTAAGGAACCGAAATGGAAAGGCTGTAGAATCGGTTTCTATAGTCAGGTAGTTATATTATCCGGAGCGGAAGTTTTCACCAGATATTTCTTGATTTCCTTCTAATAAAATCCTTGACATCAGATAAAAAAATTGCTTAAATTAGTTGTGTCAGGTGTTAACACCTGACACAACATTACACTAAAAAAGGAACGACAAATGATTTCTGAATACGCTGAATCGAATTGCAATAACGGAGTAACAATGCGCAGGCGTGTTTTATTGCTGGGGTTGGTGGTTTTGATGGGGGTGGGGGGATGGAATGGGGTGTTTGGGCGAGAATGGTCGGATGAAGTCAGAATGACAGACTCAGAAAGTAATTATTTAAGTAGCAGCAACCTGACAGTAAAAGTTGACGGACGCGATAACATCCATGCCGTATATGACTACATGAGGTATCAAGATGAAAGGATTCATAATTTTCAGGCTGTTTACCAGAAGTTCAACCGCTTTGGCGAGGCGCTGTCAGATCCCTTGGTCATTGGTTATTTCGCGGACTGGAGCGATTCCGCAATGTGGTGCTTCGACCTGTTTGTTGACAATAATGACAATGTTTATATCCTTTGGGGTAACAGAGATTCAAAGCATTATACTAAATTGGATCGTGACGGTGAGGTGTCGGTTGAAAACGTTCAACTTGGAGGATTGGGTGGTGATTTGAATTATAATAATGCTAAACCGCAAATGGTTGTCGATAGTGAAGGAAATATTATTTTGCTCGTTTGTTTCAGCATACCGATTGGAGCACCAAGAGAAGAGCTGGAACCGTCAATTATATACGCGAGGTACACCCCTGAAGGTCGAATGATCGGCTCGCTGCATCAATTATGGACAATTGGTTATTATGGAGCAAACTTTCGCGATCTTGGCTTTGAAATAGACAATGGCGATACTCTTCATATCGGTTGGGAGTTTCAATGTCACGAAAGCGGATTCACAGTGCACTATTCAATGGTTGCACCTGATGATGAAATAATAGTGGACGATTTCAGATTACCGCAAATTAATGAGCACCAGAGGATAACTTATGAAGCTTTTGCCATTGATTCGATGAACAGACCATTATTCCTAATGACCTCAAATGATGAATATAATCTTTTAAGATTGACATCTAATCTTGAATGTGACTTTTCAACATATATCGGACGACATTATAGGATATCATCAAGTCATAGCGAAGAAATTCTTATTAGTGAAAATGAAAATATTCACTTAATAAGCACAATACACGATGATAACCTTAATAGAGGGATTGAATTTATTGGATATACAGAACTTAATAATGATGGTGAGATAATTGACTCACTCCAGGTAATTCACGATCACCTTATTCGGGAAGGCGGAAACAGACCTGCATATTGGAATGGCATTCAGATATTTTCTTGTTCCGATGAAACTATAGGTGTAATATGGGGAGATGATCGTCATTCTGATTATCAAGCCGGAGTCAGTCATGAGCTTTATATGCGTTTTAGTATCCAAGAGAATTCTGTAAGCTTAAACAATCCTGCTTTGCCTAACTTTTGTACACCTATGTTATCCAACTTTCCTAATCCTTTCAATGAAAGTACATTATTAAGTTTTTGGATTAGAAAACCTGGATTTTATAATTTAAAAATATCAGATATGAATGGAAGATTTGTGTTTTATAGAGATCATATTGATTTTAAAACAGGTATACATTATATGGAATGGGAAAGCAGGGATATGCTTGGCAATCCCTCACCGAGCGGATCGTATATCTTTACTTTATCTAATGATATAATGGATCAATCAAGGATAATTACTCTTACAAGATAGAAAAATCGGGGATGGTTCCCTACTAATTCCAACAAATTAAAGGAGAAAGACAAATGAAAGAAAGAGAGAATGTAACCAATCCAATTGTGATTGCGTTATTCGTATTGATCCTTATTATTTTCTTCGGAGTGAGTTCTGATTGCTTAGCAGAGGATAATTTACCAGGTTGGCCCGAAGTCGTTAACGGTGCCTGGCAATGGGGTGGTCAATGGTATGGACCTCTGATAGCTGACATTGACCCGATCAACGAAAACGGCAAAGAGATTATTGTAGCTGATCAGCGCAGTATACAGGTATATGCATGTGATTCTGATCCCTTTTATGAAAATCTTGAGGTTTTCAATATTCCAGAAAACCTATGGAATGCAGGTTACAGGATGCGTGGTATACCGGCAGTTGGTGATGTTACAGGCGATGGCTACAATGATATTGTTTTTTTGTGTAGTGATGACATTATTCTAGCTGATACATATATAGCTCATGGTGGTCATACTCATACAGTAAGGAACCTTGGATGGCTTTATAAAGTATTTGTCTTCAACGGGGAAAATGAAGTATTATATACATCTGATGCATTTATTAGCGTATATGCTAAAACACCTGTATTAGCTGACATTGATGTTCTCGATTACAATCCACTCTATCCTTCATTTGAGGATAGAAGAATGGAGATCATAATCGGTGGTAAAGGTCAATATGGATATGCATTAAACCATGATGAATGTTTTCTTAATTATAACACACGAACATGGCATTTAGCAATAATTCAATTAAATCAAGATAGTACATTTACAAAGGTTGATTATGACGAAGATACGATAATTGGTTCTTTGAGTGGACATGATGATTATCTTCTTCCTGCAATAGGTGATATGAACCATGATGGTATGAAGGAAATCGTTATGAGTCATCGTTGGGGGATAGGTTGCTGGACTTATGACCCTTCTCAAGACAATAATGAAAAGCTTTCTTTCAACTGGATGGATGGCGATGATGAGGACTGGATTAGACCTGATCCTTGGCCTGCAATGGGACCAGTGAATGGAGAGGGATTTTATACCATCGGACCGATAATGGCTGATATCGAGAACGATGGTAATCTGTGGGCGATTATACCTCATTTCAACGGGACTGATGAAGAGGACTACAACACTAAGTTATTTGTTGTAGATATAAACAGAAATGAACATGATGATTTTGAAGAGAGTGTATATCTTGGAAGCATTTGTTCAGATGAATCGTCACCTTTAGAAACTTTTGCTGTAACTGACATATTAAACAATGGACATCCTGATATAATCTTTCATACTGTTTTTGAGAATGACGGTAAAATATATTGGCAGGATGAGGATAATAATTCGAGACAGACTTGGCCTCAGGAAATTGAAGATCTTCAGATCGGTGTCTGTCCTGCTGTTTCTAATCTAACATTCGATAACAATGATGCGGATGTTTGGATTGCACACAATTTAGACGAAGAAAATAATAATTTCTTCGGTTTCAGTCGGGATGATGAAAATGATCCGTCTGTAGAAGAGGAATTTAATGGCATATCAGATTTTTCAACACCGGTCATCGCTGATATTAATGCAGATGGCACTTTGGAAATGGCTGTTCGATCATTCCATGAAGGCAATATGGTTATTCAAATCTGGGATTTAGATGATGCTGAAATTCCGGACGGCGAAAACGAAAGTAGCCTCATTGAATGGTCTCAACTAAAGAACGGTCCCCGTCACGATGGTCTTTACGCGCAAACTTACAGTGGAACGCTACCGGAAGGCAGCATATACTGGCGCGATCGGGTTATTGTGGCTGATGAAGTAATAGTCGAACGGGGCACGTGCCTTAATCTTATGACCCGTTCTCCCTTGGTTGTAGAATTCAACGATGGTGATTTAATAATGCAGACGTTTTTAACTCAGGAACTTTATGGCTATCTTCTTGTTTTTAAGCCTAATTTCGAAGGCGCTGACGGTGGGTTAATATGGCAAGATCCAGATGAACAAATCAATTTCGAAAATGTATCATTTGTTAATATCACCAACAGCATTGAAGACGGCTCTGGATTCACCTTCGAGAACTGCACATTCTCTGGTGAAAGCGGTATAGGTGATCACATAGCTATTGATGCCGAGGATGCCACCGTCAACCTGATCAACTGCACCTTCAAAGGCTACGACACCGCCGTAATGCTCGACAACT
>JAVCDD010000302.1 GCA_030765125.1 Candidatus Hatepunaea meridiana | reverse complement strand
GGAGAGGTATTCGGTATAGACGTCCTTGATAATCTTTGTCGTCATCATTTACCTCCCACCGGCTGTTTGCGCCATGTTTCAACCAACTGTAAGAATTTACTGGTTTCCATGCGATCTGTCGGTTTTAGATTATAGTTAGCTATTACCGCGGCAGCAATGTGCGAACGAATCTGATGTTGTTTAATAATCGTAGATATTCGCAGCTTGTAATCCGCTTTGGATTTAATAGATAGCGATTCTTTTTTCTTCTGAGGCATTTTACATCCTATAAATCGATCTTTATACTTTCCACACGGTGCTCAACCTGTTCGATCTTAAACCGGTGTTCAACAAACATATAAGACAGAGATTGCTGATAGATGAACGGCATTCCCTTCTCAATCGGCGCGAGATCGGACCGCCCTTGAAACAGGGCACGTTCTATGTGGATATTATCACCGGTTACGGGATCTGTCAGATCAATCGATCCAAAACGGCAAAGATCGGACAGCAGATTATCCATCTTATCGCAAATGTCGGCAACGACGTCATTCCCATTCTGTTCATTTGTATTAATCGCTCTAACCGTAAATCGAAAAACATGATTGTGCTTAAAAACCTTAATCTTAGTTGCTGATCCATCGTTATTATCTTCGGTTCTATCCCATAATCCTGTGCCTAATTGACCTTTGCGTGTGGAGATCAAATCAATCAGGAAATAAGGATAGGGATTACCAGCTGTCACGAAGGCGATATCGTCCTTAAAAGCAAATAAACCGGATATACTACTCGTCAGATACTCAGAAATAGCTCGTTGCAGTTTCAAAATCTCGCCTGCATAATTACTGCTTCAATCGATTTCTTTATTTCATTCGGGGCGATTCGAACTCCTTCCTGATAAGCAGGTTCCATGTAAGGTTTCGGTTTCGGATGAACATAGAAGTATTTCAACTTCGCGTCCAGATCGATTCCATGTCGCCTCAGCCAACCGCGAAACCCCGGGATCTTATCAATAGTGAGCCAATGCCCCTTAGTTCCGAATTCCACCGCCGCCGCATATTCAACATTGGTACCAACGATCACCTCGGTTGGCGATATTCGGTGGATGTGAATTGAGTTCCACAACTGACCCAGATCGATAGCGCCATGTTCCTTCAACTTCGTAACAGCAGTACGTTGAATCTCAAGGGCAATCTCCAAAACACCATCATAAAGAGCGTTGGTTAGAGCCTGCGGATATGTCCTGCAGAACTTCTTCACATTTTCAATCGCACCGATGTCCACCTCGACCTTAATCATTGTTGCTGCTGATACTCCCGTTCGAGTTTTACTGTCAGGTGGGTGACGGCGCCGAAGCAGTTCTCTCGCTTGATGTCGGTAACGCGGTAACGAGCGCCATCGTAAACAACGATATCACCCTCGGCAACATCAGTTTCAGGCAGCATAGAACACACACCATCCGCTCCAATCTGCTTCAGCTCCTCTGGGGACAACTGTCTGAATTCAATTGCCACCGTACCAAGCGATTCTTCTGAAGGTTCATGCGGACCGGCAAATCCACCAGCTCCGGAAACTGAAGGACGAAGTATTTCTGCAATCTCACCCGAAGCTCTGATCAGTTCTCCCATGTCCATCACGATCATCTGTTTCTCTTTATGATTTAGCATGATCTGGTAATCTCATTAAATCGCCCACGTTCGCCGACAGTAAAGAGTCGAGCATCCACTCCAAATCGCATCAGGTTTGCCCGCACGATCAAACCGGTGCGCTCATGATTAGCGTTATATCTAATCCGATCCATAGATCAGAGGAGTGACAATAGGGATATTACCGCCATATTCCGGGTTGCGTTCGGATACTGCTTGCCGGTATTGTGACAAGTAACTCCGACCGAGCTCCGCCCAGTAAGAAGGCTGCTTTGTCTTGTCCACCTTCTTATCACCGGATGAGAATGAGAAGTTACGGGCTGTCTTTGCCTGCATCATCCTACAAACCACAATTAGAGCATATAGCAACAATACCTCGCGGTCATCATCTTCCAGATCAGGCACGAGATTACCGTCACCATTGATTGAATAGCTACGTTTCAGATCCTTGTTGACTGAAATAACAGCTCGATTGATAGCTCGTTCTAACTGCTCATCCTCCAGCAGAGGACTCCCTTCATCGCGGTCGTGATACTCAAGACGCAGAGTCCGGATCAGATCATTCATTGCCATCAAAATGTTTCAAGGCTTGAGCCCTCGGCCAGATTTGTTGTTTCTTTACCGTACCGATATCCTTGAGAGTGAAATGCTGTTCACCCTTGCGTTCGTCGATCTCACCGGTTATCTGTCTGCCGGATAACTTATCCGATACAGTTATCTCTCCCTCATCGGCATGGGAATAGTCGACCTCCCAATCGTGTGCGTGAGCTTTGGAATTTGAATCTTCAGAATCAGGTACTTGTGAACCGGCTTTTGAAGCCTTCGCGCCTTCATCCTCCAACTTTATCCAGCCCTTCGTGATTGCTTTCTGAAGCTCTTCGGTGAGCTCATCGACAATAACAGATGCTCTCGGTTTCAGAATCAGCTTCGACTCAGGCAG
>JAVCDD010000267.1 GCA_030765125.1 Candidatus Hatepunaea meridiana | reverse complement strand
TTACTGGATATTAACCCCTTTTTGTCATTCCCGCGAAGGCGGGAATCCAGGAGAAACAATAGATTACCTGGATTCCCGCCTTCGCGGGAATGACAAAAAGGGGACTTTTCGGTCAGGCACTAAGTAAGCAAGTGAGAAAGTGAGAAAGTGCGAAAGCACAACTTCCATACTTGCTCATTTGATAACTTGTGAACTAGCAAACTTGCAAACTTGACAACTAAAATTGAAACCGCATTCCTGGTCTGAGGAATGGGTTGTTTTTCTTTTCATAACCAACAGTTGTTTCCTGTCCGTGTCCGGGAAGAACCAGGTAATTGTCTCCCAGTGTGAAGACCTTTTCTCTCACCATACTCAACAGTAATTCAATACTACCACCGGGAAAGTCGGTGCGACCGATGGAATCGGCGAATAGAAGGTCACCGACTATTACAAAACCATCGCCAATTAGTATAACACTCCCCGGGCTGTGTCCAGGTGTGTGAAAAACCTTTAGAACTCCATCACCGACATTGATTTTATCTCCTTCTTCAAGCAGCACGTCCGCGGGCGGTGAAGTTACCGGAATACCATAATTAGCCGACATATTCACCTTTGCATCGATCAGCATCTCAGCGTCAAGCTTTCCGATCATAAGCTGTTTACCGGTTGCTTCAATCATTTCCCGGTTGCCACCGATGTGATCTCCGTGTCCGTGAGTGTTTATAATGGCAGTAACGTTTACTTCCAATTCTTTTATTCGATCCAGGATGAGCTCCGCTTCACCGGCGGGGTCTATAACGACAGCATCTTTAGTCGGCTGCCAGACGACGATGTAGGCGTTGACCATTAATTCACCTACAACCATCCGTTCAATATACCAGTTGTTTTTATCAAATATCACTTTATTGTAATCCTCTCATTGTTATCCAGTTTTTCAAGGAAGAGCAGGTTGAGACAGGGTATGCCTGCAAACAGAAATTTATCCATAACCCCATCCGGTTTCCCCCTGTCAGGCAAGGGCTTTTCAAACCATCCTCCGCGATTGAAGCGTAATTTAGCGCCTCCACCCAGTGAAGCCTGCCCACCGCCTACGTTAATATAACAAAAGTAATCATCAGGATTGCCATAGAATCGCATCCTTTTTTTAACAGCATCTTTCAATTTAGTGTTTTTTATCAATGGCAGCAGACTTCGTTTTACTGCATTTACTGCTAATTCCTTTGTAGTCTCATCCCATTCAGCGCCACGATCACCGGTTCCGCCCAATGTCACTGCATTGCTGCCTGTTTTCAGGACATCTTTTTCCTGTAGGATTCTCTCCATTTCGGGCCAGGAGAGCCCAATTTCATTCGCTCCCCAACTTGACGCTCCAATTGATGATATACATTTGACCTCGATGCTTAGTTCCTGTAATGCTGCAAATACCGCTATGTTCAAAGCCGGAAATGAGCCGGACATTGAGACAGCAATTTTATCTCCATTGTCTATTCCACGCCGTATCATTTCTTTCACCAGCCAGCTTGCCCAACCGGCTTGAGTTGATAATTCTTTAGCCTTCTCATAGCCAATAGTAGTCGTAAGCGGTGAGTATTCAATCCCGATGACGCCGGTATTATTTGGGTCTCGCACTGTATCAGCAATACTCGACTGCACTTTGTAATCCCATAACACCATATATGCCAGTTGTACAGTATGCTCTGCTCGCTGAGCAAGAACCTCTACTTTTAACGAATCGTATTGAGCGGCGAAAAGCAGTAAAGGGGATATTATTAAAATAGTTAAAGTTGAAATAACTGATAAACGCATTGATTTCTTTCTAAACAAAATTGAACATCTCATCACCAGCCAGACGATGTGCAGCCCGTATCGGTTCGGGCAGTCTGTATTTCGTGCATGTCTTTAACACAAGTTTAACAGCTTCGTCCATACCGACCAGATGCCCTGGCGATACGAAAACCGGCTTTACGTTAGTGCGTGTTCTGACTACTCGACCGACTTCTGTTCCCTTATATGTTAATGTAGAAACAGAGCCTTTTGGATTATCCGGCATCTCGTAACTACCAACCAGAAGGCTCTTCCCGCAGCCAAGCGTTGGGATTCCAAGGTAGAGCCCTAGATGACAGGCAATACCGAATCCGCGAGTATGCGCCGTTCCCTGACCGTCGCAGATTACGATGTCCGGCATAACATCCAGTTTCTTAAAAGCTTCAAGCAATGCCGGTATTTCACGAAAAGCCAATAATCCTGGAATGTAAGGCAGTTCCGCAACAACATCAGCAGTCACGCCGGCTACTACTTCACCTTTAGTCAAGCTCCAGATAACAACCGATCCCACCATCACCTTAGTATGCTTATAAGAAGAACAATCCACACCGGCAACCAGATCAACATCTTTAACATCACCGGTTAAAATAAGCTGTTTGGATAATTCCTTCTGCAAAGCTATCATCTCAGTAGGATTTGAAGCCCAGGGAAGGTTTTTTATGTGGATTGTGGAGTGAGACAAATTATTTTCCACCGCAGAGATCGCAGAGGACACAGAGTTAAAAAAATCTGCGTAATCTGCGTAATCTGCGGATGAATCCTTTTAGAATTTGATTACGTTCTTCTTGTTTATTTCAACAGTTGTCAGGCTTGTATTCGAATTACCGTAGAAAGCTTGAGCGCTGACTTTTTTCGCTTTGCCAACACCGAAGTGCAGAGTCATTGATGACTGGCTGCCAGCGCCTTTGCCACCCTCGATCTGGCGGACTTGTTTTTTTCTGCCTATTGTTATTTCGACAATGGTTCCGATACGCGGTGGATCAACTACGATTTCAACCCAGTTGCCGCTTTCAGTATCATTTCTGAATAGTTCAACTTTGCCGTTATCTCGTGTAATCAAATCGAGATCGCCGTCGTTATCATAATCGGACAGAGCGCAGCCCCAGCCGTTGAATATGCGCGTTCCCGACAGATAGGTTACATCTGTGAAATTATCCCCGTCATTCCGATAGAGATAGGATCGACGATCAGGATAAACTGAGGTGATAAACAGGTCGAGGTCACCATCGTTGTCGAGGTCGCCCCAGAGCGGTTCGCTGTGGCATTCGTCATATTTTATTCCCCACTCACGTCGGACATCGGTGAAACCTTTATCATCGCCATCGTTACGATAGAGCATTGTCCGATTGGAAAAACTAATATAACGCGGATGCGCCAGGTTTCCGGCAATCAGATCGAAATCACCGTCACCGTCGAAGTCCCCCCATTGGCAACCGATAGTATGCCCCCACCAACCATCCACTAATTCACCGTCAACCTTGTACCAGTCGGCACGGTTTTCAAAGCTGCCCTTGCCGTCGTTGATCCAGAACAGATTCTGTTGCAGCCGGTAGTTTCCGATATATAGGTCGAGGTCACCGTCGCGGTCGAAATCGCATGTTATGGGACTACGTGCACATAGATGTTTGCCTTGTGGTGGAATCATCCCTGCTTCTTCGGTTTGGTTGTGGAAAACGCCATCTTCGTCCTGGATCAGCAGCCTGTCAGGCCAACCGCTGCCCATATCGGAGGCAGAACCGTAGGGCCGCTCATATCCGGCAATAAACAAATCCAAACGTCCATCGCCGTTAAAATCAGCCCAGATTGCTGCTTCAGTTGAATGAGTGTCACGTATATACCCGGAAGCAGCAGTTATGTTTGTGAAGGTTTCATCACCATTATTATGAAAGAGTCTTTCAGCTTTAGCGGGATCGCTGCTTGATGAAAAGAAAAACAAGTCTAACCAGCCATCATTATCATAGTCCCCCCAGATAGCGCCATGGAAACCGGGAGTGTTCAATCCTGAAGTGTGTGTTCTGTTTATGAAACGCCTTTCCGCTGTCAATCCACCTGCATTATCCTCCGCTGTCAACCGCGGCGGGTTGACAGCTAAACCTGCACCACCACTGTCAACCGCGGTGGGTTGACAGCCGGGTTGACTGAGGGGAGAATAGCTATCATTACGATAAAGATTCCTGCCTCCGATAAGTAGATCATCATCGCCATCGTTATCATAATCACCCCAGGCAAAGCGCGATCCACGTGCTTCACCGAGACCGACCTCTTCGGTAACACGTGTAAAGGATATGCCGTTGTAATCCGTTCTTTCGCGGCAGAATTCAATCAATATATCTTCATTTCCGGGTGGTGCAGGTGTCCCTGCCTGCGAATCCAAATGTGCGGAGGTGTTTGCTAATTCGTTCTGGTGAATCTCGCGCAATATACTGTCAGCAAGACTCGGACTCAGGTTACGAACCTCCCCCTCAATAAGCGCTTTGATGAAATGGTCGGTTGCTCTGTTTGTATCTCCATCTGCGAGGAATATTCTACCAAGTATGTAATGCTGCGGCGCTTGAGTCGCGTATTCATCCACATCATAAACAGCGAGATTCAAAGATTCCTTTGCGTATTGCTTGGCTTTTGATAATTCACCTGCATCGAGGTGAATTCGTGCTAACTTTAACGGGAGCTTGGCTTCAATCTGCTGATCGTATAAATCCCATTCTTCTGTTGTAATATTCAGTGGCCGGGTGAGGTTGTCCTTGAATTGATAAGCTCGTTCAGCCCAGACGCGAGCGGTATCTTCACCGCCGAAATCCACAATAAAAGATGACGCCGTTACTAGTATATATGGATCGTTGGGTGCAGTAGCAACCCAGGCATTAGTCTCACGAATCACAGCAGCGGTATCGCCGACCTGACCATAGGCGCTGATGAGGCTTCGCCAGGCGCTACTCTGCCAGGATGGAACTTTGTATTTCTCAATAAATTCGGTAAGGTATCCTATACGTCCCCAATTTCTGCGCCACACCGGATAAAGACCATCCCAGAAGAGATTACCGGTGATGTCAATAACATCCTGGCTGTCCGGATAAGACGCAATAAGCCGGTCAGCTCTTTCCGTGACGGTAGTATCTCCCAGGAAGTTAGCTGACCAGTATGCCAGGAGCATTGCGGGATAAGCCTCTTCCGGTAGGTCAGACACTCCTGTCTGACTCGTTGTTTGTCGGACAGGAGTGTCCAACCTACTGGAATACATTTGCGCAAACCGATCCCCTTCCGTCCTAACCAATGTCTGCATCGAATCGGCAAGCAGTGTATCTTCACCGGAGATTGCTACAAGCGTCTGCCAGTAATGCAAACGGAATTCATGTGCCTCCGGAAACAGGTCGGCAGCTTTTTTCCAGGTCTCAGCCGCTGAATACCAATCGCCTTCAGTTTCGTAGCTCTCGCCCCATAGAGCCAATCCTGCGCTGTCTGATGGGATACTATTATCAGGACTTATCAGAGTACGAGCTTCATTGATCTGACCTCGGCGCAGGAGGTTCTCCGCTTGCTGTTGTTTGGTAAGGCTTTCACGCTTAATTCCTTCGCAGGAATAGAATAGGAAAGCGGTAGTTATTAGAAGGAATATAAGTGGTGTTTGTTTTTGCATAATGGTATTGAGATTAATTTATATTGTGCTGTGATCAAGAGGTTTCAGAGTTCAAAGTTCAGAGTTCAACCTTCAGGTTGTTTTCTCTTACTGAACTAACGGAGTGAACTTTAACCCAAAACAACCTGAAGGTTGAACTCTGAACTCGATACTCCAATCTGCTTTATCTGCTGTAGGTTCTTCTGTTCAGGTAGCATAGCAAATTACATTGAGACCGAGAATACCAACCCGAACAAAATCTTTATCGTGAGTAAGGAGTGGCAAATCATAAATTACGGCAGTTGCGGCAATCCAAGCGTCTCCGCATTCTAAACGGTATCCTTGACGTTCACTTTCGGCGGATAGATTCGCCCAAGCATGAATCACCTGTTCATCGTATGGGATAATGGTGAACCATTTGTCGATGAAAGAAGCTAAATCTGTTCTACGCTTTTCACCCCATCCGACTTTTATCACTCCTTTCCACAACTCGGCGACTGACTGGAAACTCAGCATCATACGATTATTTTGCAAGTGCGAAAGGTAGGGATATAACTTTGCTACGTCTTTGTTGATCAGAAATGAAACTACTGTAGTATCAAGTAAAACAGCGCTCATCGGTTGTTCTTCTCTGATGTCAACTTACGACGCATACGACGATCAGCCATTATAGCATCAAACAGGTTATTAGAATCTTCTGCGCTTAATGGACTGTCTGATAACAGTTCATCCAAGTCTGTAACAGGCTTTGCAAGTTGATGTGCGGTATCTTCTTTAGTAACTTTAGATTCTGGCGTTGTAACGGTTATTGATTCCATGATTTTACTCCTTGATTAATATTACCAATATAATATTTGGATAGTAATTATGCAAATATTTTCGTTCCCACGCTGGAGCAGGGGAACGAGAAAAGTAAAGAATAATAGACAATAAACTACTGAAGTTTCGCACCATAGAAATTGGGCGTTTTTAAGGGGTTTTTAGTATAGAAACCGACCCATAATTTGTTATATTGTAGTTAGTTACAACAACATTCCAAAAAGGAGCAGGAATCGTGGTTAT
>JAVCDD010000014.1 GCA_030765125.1 Candidatus Hatepunaea meridiana | reverse complement strand
CGCTGCTCCTGACAGAAAACAAGCTCCCCAAGGGAGAGCCTGCACGTTACAACAAGATAAAAGAGGTACGTGCCTACTGGATTGCCAGCGGCGGACAGGTGCATCGCTCGAATATGAGCGACGATGAAATCGAGTTTCCCGTGGAGAGGGTTGCTTCCAATCCAGCGATAGATGTTTCTGTGCTGAGGAACGGTGATATCCACCGTTTGACCGACATGGAGAAGTGGGCTGGCGCTGCCATTCGTAAGAAACTGAATCAGCGAACCGTAAGGGTGATTTCAGAAGCCATTCCGGAAGCTAATACGGTTGAGATCGGGGGAGCTTCGCTCACTGAAGATGGTCTCAATCAGGCTGTTTCGCTGCTCGAGGACAAAGACCTGACGGTGAAATACATCGTGATGCGTGGTGGTCGATTCAACGATATGCGTGGTTGGGAATTGGACCCGGTGACAGAACGCGAGTTGCGCGAGAAAGGAATTCTCAAGTACTACGGTGGCGCTCAAGTGTTGACAACTGCATCGGCACGGATGGACGAGGTTCTTCTTGTCCCGGATGAACAGATCGGGAAGATAGCTATACGCACTCCTATTGCCGTCGAGCCGGATAGTCGTCCCAGCGAGTTCAAGATCAGCTGGGTAGTGTGGATGGAAATCGCGATGGGTGTGCTGCGTCCGGATATGCTGGCAAAAGTCAAGATTCTCGGCTAATAAGGGTATCCGAACATGAAACGAATAATCAATAAACGCCGGTGCATTCTGGTGTTGCCTGAGTCGAAGCTGATTCTGAAACCGAGAGCATCTGTTATTGTCGATGAGCTCACCGAAGAGCTTCAGAAAGCAATCACGAAGGGCTGGATAAAGTTGGAAGATGAAGGCGCGAAGGCTTCAGAAGCAGGGTCACAAGTACCTAATTCTGAAGATTCAAATTCCAAAGCTCACGCACACGATTGGGAGGTAGACTATTCCCACGCCGATGAGGGAGAGATAACTGTATCGGATAAGTTATCCGGCAGGCAGATTACGGGCGAGATCGACGAACGCAAGGGTGAACAACATTACACTCTCAAGGATATCGGTACGGTAAAGAAACAGCAGTTTTGGCCGAGGGCTCAAGCCTTGAAACATTTTGATGGTGATGAATGATCTGATCCGGACTTTACGTCTGGAATATCACGACCGCGATGAAGATAATCCTCTGCTGGAGGATGAGCAGTTAGAACGAGCTATCAATCGGGCTGTTATTTCCGTCAACAAGGATCTGAAACGCAGCTATTCAATCAATGGTGACGGTAATCTCGTGCCTGATCTGGAAGATGACGACCGTGAGGTGTTGTTGCTATATGCTCTAATTGTGGTTTGTAGGATGATGCAGGCAAAGACTGCCCGTAATTTTTCCTTCTCTTCAGGCGATAAGAAGGTGGACAAAACAAAGCAACCTTCTTACTGGGCAGAGCTCGGTCGGAGTTACTTGTCACAATACCGACAAGCAGTATCCGAACGCAACCCGGAATATGGCGGTAATATCCCTATTGTCACTCCTCTGATCTATGGATCGGATTAGATATAACGCGAATCCTGAGCGCACCGGTTCGACCGTGTCGGCAAACTGGAGGCGGCTTGGAGTACTTGGTCGACTCTTTACTGTCGGCGAACGTGGGCGATTTAATGAGATTATCCGATCATGTTAAATAATAAAGAGAAACAGATGATCGTGATGGACATGGGAGAACTGATTATAGCTTCGGGTGAGACTGCAGAAATACTTCGTCCCTCAGTTTCCGGATCTGGTGGTTTTGCCGGTCCGCATGAACCTTCAGAAGAATCGCTTGGTACGGTGGCAATTGAATTCAGACAGCTATCCCCAGAGGAGCTGAAACAGATTGGAGCGGATGGTGTGTGTTCTATGCTGCCGGAAACTGATGTTGCTGAGGGTGATATCGTGGTTTACGACGATGCTCGTTACCGAGTTACCGACATCAAGCATGAGAATTGTTTCGGTGCAGTCACACATCTGACAGTCAGACTTGAACGTGAGTATCAGCAGCAACAATGATTAAGGTCGATGTGGACATAGGTGCAATTGAAAATGTGAAGAAGTTCTGCATGACATATCCTCAGGCTCTAACAAATGCTCTTTATGATGGTGTTTTAGAGATTGCCCTTGAGATTCAACGTACTGCTGTTACGAAGTTGAAGGAACATGGTGCTATCGATCTGGGGCAACTGTGGAATTCGATTCATATTCACCGCATATCTGAAACCGAGGTGATCGTCGGGACTAATGTTGAATATGCAGCGGCGGTTGAGTTTGGTACAAAAGGACATTGGCTTACAATTGACAAGATACCGGGGTTCAGAGGTTGGTTAAGACGACATGGGATCGATCTGGACGCGAAGATGAAATACTTCTATGTTCATCCAAAACCGAAACCTTACATGGAACCGGCTTACCAGGAAGGAGTTCGAATCGCCCCGAATGAAATAAAGAAATCGATTGAAGCAGTAATTATGCAGGCGAGATTTTGAAACTGCAACGAGCTATTTCTGATTATTTGACGAGCCATATATCCGGTTTATACGCTTTCAAAGATGAGATCGCCTTTGTCGCAGCCGGTAATCCCTATCCTTATTTCCTGATCGATTTGATATCCACACGCAAAGGCCAATTAGGCACAGGATTATGGGATAGAACCGAAGATAATGACGATGGGACGGCAACTAAGGTTAAGGTTATTAAACACAATCATGTTCTTCGTTTTACAGTTAGAGCGATAAATACAAATGAACAGAATGGGAATGAAGTCGTTGCCGACATTTGTGATAAGATGGATAATCTTTTATCCGATCTATGCCGTTTTGGATCGGTTGATCTGACTGATCCCGTGACCGGCGATTATCTCCACATAGAACGTGCTCTGTTTCAAGGGCGGTCCGACCTCGCACCGATTGAGAAGGGAATGCCGTTCGTCTACCAGCAGTCGCTCTCATACATGTTAGTGGTGCACCGGTTCAAGACGGTTCAGATTGAGAACAGAGTTGAAACAATCAAATGGAGTTTATAATGGCAAAACAACCAATTCGCACCCCACGCCCGAGACGTGACGGCAGTGGGGGTGGTACCCAAAAGAACCGCAACCAGAAGCCCTGTCCTAAAGGCGGACCCGGCTACGGCAAAGGTGGTGGCAATGGAAGTGGTAGAGAACGAAAAGATTAAGGAGGTGAGATGCCTCAAAAGAAGAAGGTCGAAGGGACTTTACCAGTCCCGAAAATCATAATGGATGACGAGTCTGCGAAGACACCGCGGGAAGATTCAGGTCTGCGGCTATCGACTATCATCCGCCAGGAGAAGGTCGATTCCAACGTTGCAGCAGCAGTCATGAAGGCTCATGGTCTGACACCCAGGGACCGGATAGCAAGGCGTCGTTTCAAATCTATGATCGATAGCTGGCTCAAAGCGCCGGTGGGAGGTAAATGATGGCGACTAAGATTATAAAAGACGTTTACACCGAATACCTCTCCGGTTCCGTGGTTGTAACTCCACCTGCTTCGAACATTGAGTTTATCGCCGGAGCTGCCCAGGGAGGGCAATTGCTAACTCGCTATACCATATCCGATAAAGACACAGCCGAACAGATATTCCGCGGCGGGGAGTTATTGAAAGCTCTCTTGGAACGTCTCGATGTCGGCAGTTCGATGATCTATGCTGTTAGAATCGGTGACGCAGTAAAAGCCTCCCTTACTCTGCAGAATGGCGAAACGGATGTGATACAGCTTGAGGCTTCCGAACCCGGCGCGTGGTGGAATGGAATTGAAATCGATGTCACTATCGATGGTGATAATAGAATAGTTGAGATCACCGATCCGGATACCGAAGAGACTTATGATTTTACCTCAGATTCGAATGATGGTTTAATAGCTGCTATTAATGCCGGACAGATATTGATAACCGCGTCCAAGTTAGCGGATGATCTTCCTGATACAGTAACGGGTCAGAATCTCACCGACGGGACTGATGGTGAAGAGCTGACCAATGAAAATTACATCGATGCGATTGATTATTCCGAACAGTTCACCGATGTTTCCTGGGTTCATTTTATCGGCGCGGAAACCGTAGCACTGTGGACTGCCATCGTCACAAGTTGTCAGAATATGATTGAGAATGTACTTGGTGAAAGGTTTGCTATCCTGGATTTCCCACGTTTTGACCCGGTCAATCAGGATAACCCGACACCACAGGAAATACAGGATTATGTCGATAACTGTATCAGTTCCAAAGCTGATTTCGCTAATCGTAATGCGGTCTTCTTCATCGGTGAAGCTGGATTTATCGATTCGGATGGCAACGAATACATCAATCGCGTTTCCTCATCGTGCAGCGGCAAGATGGCGGCGGTGGACTTGCAGAAGAGTCTGCTCGGGGAATCACCGGTCAATATTATCTCCTTGGTTCCTGAATTCAGTCGCGGGCAGCAGGTGCAACTGATTCAAGCGAACATCAATTACCTTCGCACTCAGTCCGGAATCGGCAAGATCATCGCATTATCGAACAACGCTCCGCCTATCGGTGAGACTTACAATCGTATCGAAAAGCTGCGTGCAGTTTACGCCGCCGGGAAACAGGTTCGCACCGCTGCATTCCCACACCTCGGTCGACCCAATGATGAAGGTGGTGAAGGTCTAAAGTTACTCGAAGAAGATATGAAGCGACCGCTGGAACTGATGGTGCAAAAGGGCGAGATCGACAGCTATGAACTGACGGTGGAGTCAACTGACGAGATGCGAACGTTGGGTGAAGCTCATGTAACATTGTCGGTTAATTCCATGAAGGCGTTTGAGATCATCCTGACCAAGGTTTATCTGGATTAAAAATAAGTTACAAGTGCCAAGTAACAAGTAACAAGTATTTTACACTACTTAGGCTTTCAACTTGGTACTTGGCACTTGATACTTGGTACTAAAAACAAATGAGACATAACTATGCCTGATTTAATTGAGAACATTGGCTTTGCAGGCGGAATTGCGGGTAATTCCATCAAGATGTTCCTCGATGGCGTGCCGGTATTGGCCTTGCAGAATTTCAACTGGAAGATCAAGAAGGGCAAGAAACCGTTATTCGGTGCGGGATTCAAATCGGCACACGGTGTCACGCGTAGCGCCCATAAGACATACGAGATCGACTTTGAGATTAAGGAGATACTGACCAACTCAGCAATCAATGCTGCGGAGACAGTTAAAAACGCGATATTCCTGACGGCGTTTGAGGACTTCACCGATATCAGGAATGCCGTTATCATAATCATGTATCCCGGTGTGGCTGCAGTCAGATCAAAAACCTTTACCGGCGTGGAAATAACCGACCAGGAAGGCGGCTTCTCCGACAGCGAGGATGCCGAACCGATCGGAATCAAATGTAGCGGTTTTGCCACTAACGCTACCGGAATCTTTTAACCGAAAAGGAAATGAACATGAGTGAAACACAGAACTCTAAAATTACTGAAAAGATCATCGCTGAACT
>JAVCDD010000007.1 GCA_030765125.1 Candidatus Hatepunaea meridiana | reverse complement strand
TGTACTTTTTCATAGCTTTCCTCAAGGTTTGGGTGAACATGATATTGGGTACCTTGAGGAAATATACTATATTATACGGCAAAAAGCAACATAATTACCCAACTATATTAGCTTGACATGACACTAGCGCTTCTCCTAAATCATCGTAAAATTTATCAAGGAGGTATCCCCACCCCGCTCGAAGAGAGGCTCGATCTATTTGGTGCTCTTCAAGTAATTTTTGAACAGTATCCCCTCTGTGGGCTGCATTAATACGGAAGTCGTGAAGCCTAAAAAGTGGTTTCAAAGGCGTATTGATGAATGGGCTTCTGTTGAGGTCAGGTTGTATTTCTTTGCGTCTATCGTTTACCTCTTCTGTTTCGTCTATTAAATCTAATCCTGCATTTATAGCAATCTGTGAGTATACAACTATAGCGTAAAACAATTTAAGACTTCTCAATTCTTTTATTGATTCCCGTGGTACGCCAAGTTGATGAAGTAATTTTCGCAGATTACCTTCCTTCAGACCCTCAATTATCGCAACCTCCAAAGAGATACATCTTTGGAAGAACGCGTCTTCGCCCATGTCCCAGGGAATGTGTCGAGCGATATCAAATAAATAGGAATTCTCCCAGAATCCATGATACCGTAAATTACGTTCATCGTAGCCCGTCAATTCTACGGGTTGAATAGTATGACCTGAGGAAAGAGTCCAGAGTTCTGTTAGATTCCGCCCAAGTTCTATTAGTGCTTCTGCAATTCGTTTTGATCGTTTGGCAACATTAGACAACTGCCTTATCGCAGGATCGTTGATATCTGGTGGATTAACAGCAAATCTATGCCAGTGTATAATAACGTGATCCAAATTCCCTTCATATAGCTTTTTTAATTCGACGGCTATGTAATCACGTCCGACTCGATGAGAATGACCGACAGTCCATTGCCCCCCGAAAGAGACCCCACCAGACTCAGGATACACTGTGAAGAGATCTGGACGTTTTTCGAACTTCGCTAGGACGGAGTCTTTTACGAAAACCTTTTCAAAGCGAAGTGACGATGCGTTCGCGCGAGTAACCGGATCCTGAACACCTGACCATTTAAGCGTTTCGACATTAAATTGTTCTTGAATAATCGGTGATCGTCCAGGCTTGGCAATACATCTCAAACCATGTATTTCACAGTAATAGCCTGCTTTACCTTCGTTCTTGTTGATTATGATCATCCTACCGGGCAATGATAGATCAAGATACTTTCCATCGGTTAGGAAAGTACCATCAATCTCGTCATCATCAACATCGCAATGGGCGAAAAAGAACTGAACGACAGCCATGTATCTGATAGTGGAATAATCCTCTATATATTTGTTTTGAATTTAGACAGAAGCTGTTGATTTCAGCATCCATTCGAAATGGGACACAGTCTTTGCTCTCAGAATCCCAAACTCTGGGATCGTAAGATCATCGTATATGATCTCGTCATCATTTTCAGACTGAATCATCCTAGGGATAAGACCGTAGGTCATCAATAAACCTTGATCTGGTAACATGATTCTTCGCATACCTGCTTCCCATGATACGACAAGCGGTTCAACATCTACATCCTTGAACGCTAAATGGAACCAAGGTTTACCCGATGGAACAAGAGTGGGGTGAGGTCCAGAGGACTGTAACGGCCAATCTGCTGGTCCTGGTTGTCTAAGTACCCAGTCGAGCTTATCCATTGGAATCAATCCTGAGAAGAGTTCAAAAGTACTGTCTTCACCGAATGGGGCAGAGTTCTCAGCGAGTATTACCATATCATGTATCATTGGATCATCTTCAGCAAATGTACGCATCCTTTTAGGCCACCAAGAGGCCATGTCAACTGTTGATTCTTTCTGAAGCATTCTTCTAATCCTTAAAAAAATAAACACGCATTATAATTACCTCGCCGAGGTTGTCAATCAACATCGTTAATAGGAAGCCAACTCTCCTGTTCCAGCCAGCCAAATTGGAGTGTGAATTGAAGTTCATCCAAGAAAGGAAAATCTGTGTGGTTAGCCAGATATGTTTCGGTTCTTGCTTTTTGAGAAGCAGTCAAGCGCAGAAGACGATCTTGTTGTTTGTAGAGTTCATCAATATTACATCGCCACAGTATGAGAGGACTGATCTTGTGCAGGATTGAAGCAATGATCAGACCATCCAGATCACTATCTCCCCAATGTTGAATCTTCACTGTTGAATCTGCTAACAATTGAAATAAAAGCTGAACGGCGGTGTTCGGATAACCGGCAGTGTAAATGATCAGACCAGTATAATGTTCACGGATGAGTTGGTTGAAAGGCGTCTCATTTTCACATGAAACGACGGCTGAATTTTCAGGAAGAATGATTTGTTCTATATCACGAAGATTATCCCAAGATAGAGTTGCAGATTCCCCAATTTCAGACAGGCTGGCAGGCCAGTCATGGATTTTCCCACGTTTGATGTATTTCAACGGGCCAAACAGGGTCACCTTCGATGAAGTTACATTCTCAAAAACACCATATTCAGCCAGAACAGATTCACTAAGATTTTCATTATCAGAGGCGTCTGCATCACCATTACGAAGCAATATTAACCAATCCTGTAGAAGTTTAACCAGGGAATTTCTGGTCTTGAGTAACTTGCTGTCATTAAAAAATCGGGCGCTCAGGTCCATCAAGCCTATAGGGTTATGGTCAGAACGAAGCCATCTGACAGTTTCAGCAATGGTGAAAAGCTCATCTTGCGCTTTGTCCACTTTTTTGGAACACATAAGACGAATGTATTCTTCTGGTTTATTGTCAATGGCTTGCCAACAGGAATTTAAATCCGAGAATAATAACCGCCCCCTATCAGTAATTTTCCGCAAATCTGGCGCTGTCAGTATATTATCGTTTTCGTTCTGTGGATCATAATATCTCAGGGTGTTTTGTAATGCGGAAACCCAATCATCTGCTTCTTCATCGGAAGTAACGATACGGTCAATTCGCAGAATCACATCATCGGTAATGCGAAAATCCAGCGCCACATTTGGTAAGATCATCAGCAATGCGGACTTCAATTCCTCGGACAAGCGATTGCCAAGTTTCATCCTTCCCTTCAAACCATGGTTGCGTTCGATACGTTTAGTGAGTTTCACCAGTATTGACATTATTCCCGGCGCAGTTGCAATCGCTCGCTGAAATTGTCGCTGCATGGATTCTGCGTTATTCATCTTCATTGCTGATCAGTGGTTTAAGAGTAGCCGCCTCTTTCGAATCATCCAGAAGCGAAGTTTGTGGTGGATTCTTGAAGTTGTAATAAAACAGATGGACATCACAGTTATCATCTTTGACAACGAGAAGCGTCGTAGAATAAGCGACTTCCTTTTTCACGCCATCCAAATCTGGAGATGCTATAAAAAGCTGAAGTCCAAGATCAGACGCAAAGCCCAGTAACTGGTCACGGCGGCCAGCATCAATACCATAGAAGGCTTCATCGAAAAGGAGAACACGAAGACGCAAATCCTCATTGCCCTCATACAACAGGTGCGCCACAGTGAGAATCAGAAGGTAATTGGGCACGGCTTGCTCACCACCCGAACCGAGACTTTTCGTCTTGCGATCCATCACAACATCACCCTGCGTGTCAACGGACTGTACGACCAATTCATAATGGAACCAGTTACGGTAATCAAGAACCTCAGGAATATCCCCGGACTCAGTGTTCATTATCTCATCTTTGTGAAGATCGAGAAATCCCTCGAGTTCTTGTTTCGTTTCCGGGCTGAGCGGGTTGAAATGTTGAATCGCAGCAAGCAAATCTCGGAAATGCGGTATTTCTGGCAAATTGAAACGGTAGCGGGTACTTCCAAAGTTCCTGTCGCGGAGCAAACCATTAATTTTACGCACCATCGTTCGAAGATTGTTGACACTCCCTTTCAACTCGAGGATAAGTTCACCCATGATTAGATCATGGATCAGTTTCTGCGTTTTTTCGTTGATGACTTGACGTTGCTCATCAATCTCCCGCCGTCCTGCCTGGACAACTTCTGCGATGGGAACCTGGTGACGATCATGCAATAAATTGCTGGCGCGATCATAATTGAAGGCATAGACAGCGCCAAATCCCGGATCATTCAGCTTGGAAGTCAGCTCCGCGATTGTTTCATAGCTCTCTCTATTATTTCTTTCTGCCTCATGCAGAACATTTTCCACTCGTGTAAATTGCTGTCCTCTGTTAGTTTTTAGGACATAGTATTCGACGCTCTCCACTGCTTCTGCATACGGTTTCAACGTTTCAGCCATACCTTCCAGTTTAGTCATTTCCTCAGTATGACTTTTCCTGAGAAACGTCTGACTCTGTTGCAAACCGATTTTCCGATCTTTGATTCCGCCAACTTGCTGATTGAGCTCTTCAATTTCGGTTTCTTTTATCTTGAGTTGACGCTCGTAAGTCCGTTGTTTTTTCTCCAATCTGTCGAGTCCCTGTTGGGCAATCTTAGCCTGGATGTCAGTCAACTGCTCCTCAACACTTTGAAAATCTAGTTCAGAACGAAGCGTTGCATCACGAAGGTCTTGTAGTCTTTTCCTTTCAGCGTTGGCGTTCTGTTGATTCGATTGGGCAGTTCGAATCTTCTCGCCAAGCGTATGTGGCAGATCGTGCAGTAGCTTTCGCGCCTTGGTAATGATCTCGATTAGCAGGTTAGTTTCTTTCTGTAATCTCTCCTCCTCGCGAATTTCGCCCGATATTTGCTTCAGTTGGCACTCTAAGTCTTTTATCTGGCGTTGCAAAGCATATTTACGCTGTTCGCTACCGATCAAGCCAAGTGATTCACCGATAAGACGCCGTCTGTGGGCACGGAAATGGAGCGCCTTCCAATCCGGATTGTCAATAATTTCTGGATGATGCCTACTACTCATCTCTTCAATTAACACATGTATAGCATCTGGTTCGGATTTGTTTATATCAAATGATTTGCGAATCCAATCTGGTAATTTCTGTTCAGGATTTTCCGAGAAAGCCACGCGGATACCTGGAAATCTTTGAAACACTGTTTTCTGAGCTGCTTCAATATCCTGGGGCGCCACGATAAAAGTACTCAGCACTTCAGTACCAATGGTTTCTTCCAAAGCTGCCTGATCGGCAACTCTGACACCCATCCGCCATTCCAACCCCTTATACAGCGGTACAGCCTGAATTATCTCGCGCTCTAATGCGCGCTGGGCATCGACAAAGTGGGGCACAGGCGGTATCAGATCCTGCCGGGCTTGCAGTTCTTGGATTGAATTTTTAGTTGATGCTTTATGCTCATTCAGTTCTTTTATTTTCTGCGATGTTTCGTGCTGAACGGAAAGCGCCGCTCGATATTCGGATTCAACTTTTTCCTCAATTTCTGTGGCGGTTGGGATTATCGCGTTGGAAGAATCTTCCAAACGCGATTGCTCATCAATCTGTTCGAGTAGACCTACGATAGGGAATGGAAGCTTTGGGTTCAGGCGGTTGAAGTCGTCGTAGAAATCCTTCAGTGTTGCTCGCCACTCTTGATCGGCGAACGTGACTTTTTGATCCAGCTTTTTCAGATCAAGCTCACATTCGCGTTCGACTAGTTTCTTCCGTCGCACTTCTTCGTGGAGACGAGATTTTTGCCGACTCAGTTCTTCCCGCTTGAGTAAAGTTCCACCTGCGTCCTTCTTCTGGAGGGTGTTAAGCGCCTGCTGAAGTCTGTCTTTCTCCCGTTTCGCCTCGAAAATTGACTGATGGCATGTCTCAAGTTCAGTTTCCGCTAGTCGTTGGTTTTCCTCGTTAACGTGTAATTGTTCAACCAGGTTCTGAATATTCAAGTAACGCTCAAGCCACTGGTAGCGCAAAGCCGTTTCACGCTGCTGCGCAATCTTTTTTACTAATCCTTCAAGAGATTCCAGGTAATGTTGCTTCTCTTCCAAACCAGCAAGTTCTGTATTGCTTTGTTCAAGTTCACGCAATGTCTGGACAACATCGTTGAATAGTTCCTTTTTCGGTTCAGGCAGAAGTTTTTTAAACAACTCGTGATAATCGCTTGTTCCGGCAGCAATCTCGCGGTATGCTTTGCCCATACTCAGCAACCGGCGCATTTCCTTGAACAGTGAGTTGTTCTCCTCGCTACTACCATACAACCGACTGCTTAACTTCTTCTGGTAAGTTGCATGGTTAGCACAGAAGGCTCTTTCATCGTTAAGCTCTGAACGGAATTCTGATCGAGTTAATGGAACTTGCCCTTCAATAGTGTTTTTTAGCAGTTGTAAATCTTGAAGTTGGCATGATTTCACAGCGCCCCACCAGGAAACATTATCATCTAGGGATCTTGCGCGCATCCCGAGTACAAGACAGATCTTCCGATCATCTTTGCTGCGGAGTTCTACAGCGGCGTAGGTTATCCCCCCATTCGGATTTAGTGGATGTGTTTTTTCGATGTTCTGTCTTAAAATAATACCGACTGGACGTCTACCTCCACGCGCAGAGCCGACTACACGGGCGGCAGCATTGAACTCCATTCCCTCCACACCCGCTAAAACTAGGTGAAGCGCATCCAACAATGTGGTTTTTCCTGAGCCATTGTCTCCGAGTAGAAAAAGGTGTCCACCATCACTGATTTCGATTGTCTCGTCAATGAAATTATGAAAATTGATAAGGCGGATTCGATGCACACTGAATTGGGTTTTAGCTAGCATGATCATTCACCTCATCAACTTCGTCTGAATCCGTTTCCAGTCCATTTAGCGACTGTTCGTTCTCGTCATAGCCCCGATTGGAATTTTGGGAAGATTCTGCTTTTGAATTCTCCTGTTCAGATGATCGGAAAACTGGAAAGCTGAGTCGTGTGCCATTGTAATGATACAAAGCAGGGAGCGCTTCAAAGATCATCTGTTCAGCGGCAACCTTCTCACCCTCAGGTGGCTTGACTTCAGACAGGAGGCGAAACTGAACCAGCTTAGGCATCAATTCACGAAGGATGCGCCTCACACTTTCTTCTGAATAATCCTCAATCCGCTCAGGGTATTCTTCATGGAGGCGACGCTTAACATGTACCAGCAAATCTCCAGAATAGAACCTCAGATTATCCGGCTCCTCAACAGAAACATTCTGTTCGTCGAGCTGAAGCTCGAAGAATTCAAGCAGAAGCATAAAAGCGAGAGTCTCATCACGGCGTGTCAATTGAAGCGCAAATCGACGACCTTCACTTATAGCGGAATTATACCACCGGCTTTTATAAACACGAGCGCATTTCTGGCCGGAGTCAATAATCAGATCCCAACCGTAATACTGTTCAAAGAACTCACGGAACAGGGTTTTATGACGGAGTAGAAAGGGAAATAGATCGCCATTGCGGTCATCCGTTCTGTAAAAGTAGGGCGACTCAATCAGAATATTTAAGATCGACTGAACTCGGTCTTTGTGTCGCTTTAAAAGCTCTGCAAAGGAATCAATTCCCATTGTCAGTCCCCCGGTTAATAACAAGCGGCTTCATCTCAAGCGCATAATTCTCTGCTTCCAAGGCATCCCATCCCTCCAGATCAAGGAGCCAGAATCCGGTGTTGACCAGTTTCTTACCTTTGCTGAGCTTGCCAGCTTTGATTATCTGCATTGTTTTTTCGAGGTCATCGAAACCATCAAATTTCTGGGCTGTAATTTGCGCCTTCATTTCATTATCCATAATGATCTTTTCACGCAGCCACTGAATTAATTGCCCCAATTGTTGTTGCTCAAGAGCGCGTGCAGTTTCCGGATTTCGCTTCTTACGACCCAAGGGCTCGATAGCATGTTCTCGCTGTCTTCCTTTGTACATGCGGGGCTGTGGAGGCGAAGCTTTCTCGCGTTCTGTCCAGTAATTTGGATCGACCGAAATCTGAGCCGGGGAGATTAGTTCAAACAAGAAATTATATGGTACTTCTTCCGGTTCCAATAATGCGACCTCTTTAATTCGCTGACGCAGGTCAAGCAGACGGTGGCTCTTTCTCTCGCGTTCCCTAAGCCGCAAATACAACCTTCGCCACACCTGCTGCGCAGTCCTGCTAATACGACGACAAAGTTGATCTAATCGTCCATTTTCACCATAAAATCCGATCAACCTTCCTGGTGTTGCCTCCATTTGCGCAGCATTGAAAGAACGTCGCAATAGGTGTGCGGATCGTTTTCGCTCCTCTTCCATCTGTTCAAGGCAAACTCGAATTTTCTCTCGGGATTGCTCGGAACCAATACCTGACAGGATTTTTACAATATCATCGCGAAGGTTGTATATCTGGCTTAGAAATTCCTCAACAAAAACCCGCAATTCATCCAGAATTTGCTTCGCTTTATCGAGGGCAAAGTCTGTCATCAGAAAGCCATACATACGCTCATCGAAAGATATAAGATTACCCGTAATCGTGTGCGTGAGTTCATTAACCGTTGCAAGCTGATAGAGTACTCGACGAGCATCTCCATCTTCGCTCCGTTTTGTCCCAACCCGGTAAAGCACACGTTTCAACTCCCGCAACCCGCTGAGAATTGTCTCAAGCTGGTTTCTGGTGTCAGCGCCGGATTCCTCCAGATCGTCCCTGGCACGATCTTCCAGCCACTCAAGAAAAGCGCGTGTTTCACTGGATAAGCTGTATCTGTATTTCTTTCGACGAGTATCCTGATAGCCACGAAGCCGCTCCAGCTCTATTCGCTCCCCGATCAGATTCCAGTTCTTAAGTTGGTGGATATCACTATTGAAATGTGCAAGATCATACTCAGCATCCTCATTCAGAGCATTCAGGTCCTTGTAGATGTCTTCGTAAAGGTCTTCATGCAAAGGCTCAAGTTCATGTGCGCGGCGAAAACGAAGAAGGGAAAAGAGGATTTGCACATAGTAGAATGCTCGTTCTGCAGTCAGGAGATGTCCGAGCGCCCGGTTACGCTGACTGACAAGATCAGTGACTTCACCATGATCGACGCCTTTCGCGTCTTCTTGTCCCTGATTCGCTGGTTCGGGTGAATAAGGGTGGTTGTTCTTTCCGTTTGTTGCCATCTCTACTATGTCCCGCCACATTGAATTAGAAATTGATAATGTAACGAAAAGCGCTGTTCTTTCATTGACATAACTAAAATGCTTTGGAAAAATAATGAATCCCAGAACGTCATATTTTGCCTTTCTGCTGTAAAGTTCGACACATTCCAGCAGACCAAAGGTCCAATCAGATTACATTTGATCAATCCACTTCCCGTATTGATTCCATTTCTTTCTGAGTACCGTTTTATCCTGAAGAGCCATACCCTTGAGCAAACTAATTCTTCAGTTTCACTCTGAGTCGTATTTCATAATCTTCGTTGCCACATCACCGACCTTTCATGAGGAAAACGTCATTGTAAGACTCAAATGATAGAAGCGTCCAGATCGGATGGACTTCTCACGAGAAACACGGATTTTGATAAGGAAACACCAGCTTATTGAGCCCATCAATTATTTCTCTGTACATCGCATCGTTGAATTCAATCATAGTGTCGCACCATCACAGTCGTTTGATGTTGTGGAATAACCCAATGATCATAGAGACCGGATTCTATGGACAATTTGAGCTGTGATGCAAGATTGCAAATGTAACTTGAGAAAAACATTTTATTTTGTTCGCGAGTAGCTTTTGTTTTCCTTAATTCATCTTTAATGTTAGTTAGTATCTCATGAACTTTTAGAATTATAGCGAAATCATCATCTCGAAAGTGGATAATTCCAACACAGGCTATAGTATACTCAAGGCTGCTGAGATGTTCTGCAACCGAATATGCCAAATCACTTACCTCTTGCTCTGGAAGAAGCAAGTACATTTCTTCAATCTTTGGTCGGGATTTATCAGAGAAAGTATCTAAGAAATTAATTAATTTACAGTTATCAATAATTATTGATGATTGGGTGTAATTTGAATCAACATCAAATCTATGTTGCAGTTTAAGTGCGCAATTATGTAGAACCTTAGTTACACGACCGAAAGCAAACGCTTTCACTGTCGGGTATGATGACTTGTTCTTAATGCCAAAAAACAACTCAGCGATAATCAGAAGCAAGATCGCTCCAATTACCCCTATGGTCAGGGCGTTTAAATGTTCCTGAACCTTCACTGAAAATGGAAAACATTGGAAAATTGATATTAAGATTACACCCACTACTATTATGCTAACCTTAGGCCAAGTAGAGATTTTCTCGATTGACCAGCCTTTCAAACGATATAACAAGCCCTTCATAGTACACCTCAAGTTTGAGTTTAAATCAAGTAAGAAAAAAACGGATAATGTAATCCTATCATCTGTAAAAATGCTATCGCGCTCGCTGTGTTTGGAATCATACACCTCGGAATTATTCAATAATTTGCTTCACTTAACTTTACTTCTCGTGACATCAGCAATTGAAGCATCCACTGATGAACGACAATTATAATAGTCGCTGACTGGGAAGAATAATTGTCGTTCATCATTTCTTAGTAAAAGGCGTATGCAAATGCAAATCCCATTTCCGCCATTCGGAACCGCGTGGATATAATGTGCTCATGAAGTCCTCCTCAATGATTGATTAAAAGACCTTAACTAGTGTCATGTCAAGTTAATATAGTTGGGTAATTATGTTGCTTTTTACCATATAATATAGTATATTTCCTCAAGGTATTCTAGACCATGTTTACACAAACCTTGAGGAAAGCTATGAAAAAGTACATTGTTCGATTATCCAGCGAAGAACGAGAGACACTGAAAAAATTAACAACATCTGGAAAAGGCCCAGCACGGATATTTAACCATGCGCGCATCCTGCTTAAAGCAGACCAAGACGATGATGGTCCCGCATGGTCGGATAAAAAAATCAGCGAGGCGATTGATATAACTACACAAACAATCGAACGAGTCCGCAAACAGCTTGTTGAAGAAGGATTCAATGCGGTCTTATCCCGGCGAAAATACACACAGAAAGTGTCTCGCAAAAAGATTGACGGCGATGTGGAAGCACATCTGGTTGCTCTTTCGTGCAGTGATCCACCAGAAGGTCGAGCCAAATGGACACTTCGTTTGCTGGCAGATACAATCGTAGAACTCGGATATGTGAACAGTATTTCACATGAAGCTGTCCGCCAGACTTTAAAAAAAACGAAATTAAGCCCTGGTTGAAAGAGCAATGGTGTATTCCACCGAAAGCCAATGGTGCCTTTGTCTGTGCTATGGAAGATATCCTGACGGTTTACAAACGACCGTATGATCCGGACAAACCGTTGGTCTGCATGGATGAAACATCCAAACAACTTATCAAAGAAATACGTCAGACAATTCCGGCTGAACCTGGCATACCTGCGCGTTATGATTTTGAATATGAGCGCAATGGTGTCAGCAATCTGTTCATGTTTTACGAACCATTTGGTGGCAACCGGTATGTGTCGGTAACCGATCGCCGAACTAAAAAAGATTGGGCGTCACAGATAAAGGAACTGTTGATCATTCATTATCCCAATGCCAGCAAAGTGATTCTTGTTATGGACAATCTCAACACTCATACCGGAGCTTCATTATATGAAGCGTTTCCACCGGAAGAAGCCAGGAGCTTGTTGGATCGTTTGGAGTTTCATTATACTCCTAAGCATGGCAGTTGGCTCAATATTGCTGAGATAGAATTACGGGTTTTAATTGGTCAATGTTTAAACCGTCGGATTCCTGATAAACAAACGTTGGAACGGGAAGTCGCTCACTGGCAGGATCAGCGCAATTCTTGCCATGCTAAAGTAGATTGGCAATTTTCTACTGAAGATGCCAGGATCAAATTGAAACGGCTTTACCCTACTTTATTAACTTGACATGACACTAGTGTTTTTATAATACTAATAAAGAGGCTTATACGTCCTCCACGTCTCATCTTCTGCTGAAATTCATCTAAGTCTCCTTACTTCTACCCTTTTTCATCAACATCCTAATTTCAGGAATAATCTCTTCAAACTTCAAGAACCTTTGACCGCAATTATCAAAGTACTTTATCCTGGCAGCGCCTGGATGAGATAAACAGTATCATTAACATCCTTTGCAAAATCGCTGCAATCCGCCTATTAATCCCCTCAATAAGCATATTGATTTCACAAGTAATCTTCAAAGCTGATCTTTCTAAAGGATTTTCACAACAAAAAGGTATTCCAATACCGGTTTTCAGTTTGATTAGCGTCAAAATGACACCAGTATTTATGCTTAAGATACCAGTAGACATCAATATCAAATGATTCGCCTTGCCAACCGACATTGGTTGGTGATTTGATCGCCCCAACAATTACCGAATTACGAAGTTTAAATTGCACTCTTTACTTGTTTCTTGTTTGTTATGGGTTTAAGTATCACATGTTTCTCCATGCTATTATAATCCAATTACTTCAGCATCTTATATTTTAAACTAATCTTATTAGTATTAGTCACTAATGCCCAATAAGTGTAGGAATATCACAGATTGACAGTTTTCTCATAGTTTCAGGACTCAATTTATGTAGAGAGTTATAGAGCCACTCAATAAGAGTCTTCCCCTCAATGAGTATGATATCTTTGCTTTCACAATACTCCCTTAGATTATCTGAGGAATCACCGGAAGTAATTAGAACCAATTTAAATTCAGCGAAAAGATCCTTTTCAGTTTCCAATATCTTCGAAAGCTGATGTGCACCCCACGTATCAGTTATTCCTGAATGATGTTTGATTTGAATTAACAGTTCCTCGGTAATCAGAAAATCGTCTTTAATAGCAATTATATCAGCATCTGCAAATCCTGAAAACCTCTGTTTAGATTGAATTTCTGCATTATAACCATCAATTTCAAGAAGCTCTTTCACAAGTTTTTCAAGTCCATATCCACCAGCTTCGAGGCTTGTTTTCCCAGTTTGTATGTTCAACAGGAGTTCTTTCTTGAACTCTTCTATGTAACGCAATTTTTCTTTGTCATAAGTAGCATTAAAATCTTCACCTCTAAATAATGCTTCGATTTCATCTGCGAATTCGTTAAGATTTGCTATAGTAGTTCCACGAACTCTTAATCTCCTCTGTAGCCTCTCTGAAAGTTTATCTCTTGAAATATAAATTCGCTCACCCTGGTAATTACAGCAATATTGTACTTTATGCTGATTTGCTAAGTCATTTTTACACGCATCAATATTATAAATCTCATCCACTTCTGCGATTGCCAAGTAAACCGCTCCCCAACATGGAATTACAATCCTGTCTCCTTTTCTAATCCCTTTAAAACGACGAACCTCATTTTTCTTCTTCCCTGCAACTTGAGGCGCGGTTTCGGAATTTGTATAATATTCACACTCAACCTCCGCTACAAGGTTTTCAGATGAAGCAAATTTCGTAAAATCAACGTTGCTCCATCCGACAGCAACGACACTGTTTTCAAAAAAGACTTTAAAATCTTCCTCAGTCGAAGTCATCGCGCGTACAAGATGGTAGTTGTTATCCATTTCCTTAATACTATTATTATCAAGTTGACTTATTACTCTTTGGTATTATGTGTTTCCTAATACCACCCGTTACATCAAATTCCAATCTTGCAAATTTCCCTGTATCTTCATCGACTTCCCAGAATTCAACTTCGTCGGGAATTAAATGAGAATGAGTTCGTAAGTAGTATTCACACAATGACTCGCCGGATTTTCTTGTATCTCTCTTAGCAACAAACAGCTTCCGGTAACTCCTTGGGGACAGAAAGAAATACAACATTGCTTGATCCCAAGTGGTCAGCTTTGCGGAAGGGACATTACCACCTCGTGTCCAGGTATGTGATTTACACTCTATAATAACCTTCTGTTCAGAGCAACCCATATCAAATTTATGTGGTTTCTTCTGCAGATAACCGATGTGCATGATGAATGGCTTTCGTAGATCAGGGAATTTCTTTTTAAAGTGTTTAAGTGTTAGATTCTCAAACTTAATTCCCACTTGAGTATTGTTCGGTTCACCTTTACGTTGATGTCTATTCATTTTACTTCCCAAATCTTAATTTTCACCTGTCACACCAATAAGCTTCATAAAACCTTCCCGAAGTATTTGCTCAAAATTTTCAATTTCTGATTCATCCAATACCCTCTCAATTAAAACAATCTCTACGTCGACCTTCGGTCCCCGGTAAAGATGGTTAGATGATTGTGATTTCTGAACGCTTTTAGTCTGCGTTATCCAGCTATCAAGCTCATCTTTACACTCTTTATAAACATCTGACCAAAGCTCTATTTCTAAGGGGGATTTCGGATAGTTATCCACTTTTTGATCTATCGTGGTATAGTATTTCTTTGTCGTCCGAATGCGATAAAGCGCTTTGTAAGGCCAGATGACATCTGGGTTTTCTAATTTATGCGGGATACCTATGGTTGTATGTTGTGCATTCGCCCACTTACCGGAATGAGACAGGAACGGTTTCAGGAGCTTAAAAAACTCCTCACATTCCTCCTGAAGATCGGCGTTCGATGGGAACTTCTGCGGATCTGGATTGCCTTTGTAAAGACGTTTTCTGACGTCTTCTGTCAGGAAGTTGTGGAGATCATTGATCAACGTCTTCGTCATTGAATCTGTGATTTCTGAATTTCCTTTGAATGAGCTCAGTATCGTCGATAATTCTGTTTCCAAACATCCTTCCAGTTTTTTAAAACGACTTGCAGCCTTGCCTCGCAATTCCATCAGGGGGAGAACCTTTGCATGACTGGGGTTTTGCTCTACCAGCTTTGAATATTCTCTGGCGCATACTTTTGCATGGAGATGGGGAACTATGAAAAGCAGCAACCAGCCCTTTTTCTTATGCTTCGCGATAGCCTCCAACCCCCTTGCATAGCGCAGCAATTGCTCCTCGCCGCTCTTTGAAGTGTTGTTTGCAGATTTATTCCAGATCTTGACTTCAATACCGATCAGCAGCGATTTTGTCTCGATGAAAAGGTCAATACGCCCGATATCCTCATCGAGTTTCTCACCAAGATCGCGCTCGCTTTTTACTGAAACGTTTTCTAACTGATCCCCGGAGACGTTAATCCCGACCGAATTAAGAAAATGTTTCAGAAACTCTTTCCCGATCTGCTTCTCAAGTTTCGGATTTAATAGATACGACAGCGCCGATGAAAACAGGATCTCCTGGTAGTCGCCGTGTTTGTTTAGGCTGAATATGTCGAAGATGTTCATTTGATAATCCTACATTTTAAAGCCTTATGTTGAGTTAGAATAAAAAATTCTGTTTTCGCGAAAAATTTTACACATTGCATTGACTACAACCATTTACAACTGAGCACTCAGAATCATCAACTACATGTGAACCACATCTACCACAATGACTGGTTTCACCATAGTGTTCTAAACAGACTATACAGATCCAATATTCAGCATCGAACCCATCCTCTTTGTTTGATGGAATAACCGTCGGTACAGAAGTTATACACTGCGAGCACCATGCAAAAGGTTCCCATGAATCAGGATCATGCGGATCTTGTACATGTTCAATTTCCTTTATCACATCTTCGACAGAAATTATAGAATTACATTTGATGCATTTTACATCTACCAATTCATAATAATAGTTAGTCACCCCACAAACAGAACATTCAATCCTAATCTTTTCATCGAAGTAATTGCACACTAAGCACTTTTGCTCCACGATTGGATTATTCAACTCTGTCTCTTCGGCAGCAAGATAGTTGCATGAATCGCAATTAACAAATACACTCCCTGTTGCCTTTTTCTTTTTTATCTCAGGTTCAAGTTGTTCATAAGAAAACCCCAAATAATGCTTCAGTTTCTTCATTTTATCATCAATGCTACTGAAAGCTTCTTGATAATCCTTGAATTCAAAATGCCATTTTTGCGTTAAAAGTCGATGTAACCAAAACCAACTTCTCAATATTTCCTTTATTCGTTCAATTCTCTTTGATTTTCCTTCTGCTTCATCCTCTTTGAATAATGGATTAAAAAAATGAATTAACTTATTCCTTTCTGCACGAAGACTATTGAAACATGTATATCCACGCTCAGGGATTTCAACATCTATAATGTTTTTAAGTCTTCTTCTTATGCTTTTCAATGAAATCGAAACAAAATCACCTGCAATAAAATTCTTAATATCAGCATCTTCAGGTCTTTCGATAATTAGTGTCCAATGTTCTAAGAGCAATCGAGCTTTAAGCAGAATCTCTATAGAAGTGTAGAAATTGATTACCGAATACTTCGGTTCAACGTCGATTTGATCAATAGATTGATTAAGATAATCGATACCGTTCTTTACAAGATCGTCGAAATAGTTAGTTGTCATTTTCAATTATCTCCTTTAAATTTAACTTGAATCACGAGACTTAATTCAGAACAATTCTTTCTCATGATTGATCATTGAGGTTTTCCCTCAATAATCCGAATTTCTTCGATCATGTACATCTTGAACATCGCAATGTTGACAGGGTGTTTGGGATCGCTTAGTTCCCGGTAAACCTTCTCGATTACTGTTAACTTCTTCTCGTCGCTCCAACCGTCTTCAAGTTGAGGTAAATATCAAGATATTTCAATTGTGCATGGTCTTTTTATCATCCGCCCCACCAGCATTGGATTTACAAAGAATGATCGTTATCTTTCACGAATGTTAAAATTACTCATATTACTCGCAACTGCCATCGTCAAATCCTTAAGGAATCGGCAGCAACTCATCTTAGAGAACCTCTTCCTGAGCCAGCAATTGGTTATCCTCAAACGTAATCAAAAAAGACCAAGACTCCAAAATTCGGATAGGATCCTGTTGGTATGGATATCAAGGATGCTAAACCATTGGAAGCAAGTATTGGTAGTCGTGAATCCTGAAACTGTGATTCGCTGGCATAAGAAGGG
>JAVCDD010000327.1 GCA_030765125.1 Candidatus Hatepunaea meridiana | reverse complement strand
CCCTTCTTATGCCAGCGAATCACAGTTTCAGGATTCACGACTACCAATACTTGCTTCCAATGGTTTAGCATCCTTGATATCCATACCAACAGGATCCTATCCGAATTTTGGAGTCTTGGTCTTTTTTTGATTACGTTTGAGGATAACCAATTGCTGGCTCAGGAAGAGGTTCTCTAAGATGAGTTGCTGCCGATTCCTTAAGGATTTGACGATGGCAGTTGAGAGTAATATGAGTAATTTTAACATTCGTGAAAGATAACGATCATTCTTTGTAAATCCAATGCTGGTGGGGCGGATGATAAAAAGACCATGCACAGGTTGGTCTCTTCTAGTAGTTTGGCGTAAGCATCGAAAATAACAGCGAGATGATGGTGATCAGGGATTGAGCTTTTCATTATCCCGATACATCTTATAAACAGCGATTCAGCATCATTAATGCGACCTTGTTCATAATAAAGTTGTGCTAATCCATTCAGGTCATATGCAACATACGGGTGGTTCTTCCCATGAGTCTCTTCATCAATTTTCAGAGCTCTCTCTAAAAGCGGTTCAGCTTTGACAAAATTTCTTTTTCGGCAATATAAGAATGCCAAATTCTGCAGGCTGGTGGCTACACTTGGATGATCTTTACCTAAGGTTCGTTCACTTAGACTCAGCGATTCTTTTAAAAGAGGTTCTGCCTTGTTATTAAGTCCTTGGTTGTAGTAAAGTAATCCTAAATCATTTAAACTCCTTGCCAAGTAAGGATGATCTGGGCCAAGCACCTTTCTTTTAATCTTTAAAGCACTCTTCATCAATGGTTCTGCTTTCGAAAAGTGCCCCTTTTCTCTATAGATTTCCGCAATATTGCTCAAACTGTTTGAGAAAGATGAATGTTGTGATCCAACAGTCCGTTTCTGAATTTCCAGTGCCTTTAGATATAATGGTTCTGCTTTATCATAAAGTCCTTGAGTATGATAAAGTTGCGCTAAATTATTAATATAGTCTGCTATGAAGGGGTGTTGATTTCCAAATACAAGTACGGAAATTTCTAGTGCGCTTTCGTTCAACAGTTCAGCTTTGTCAAACAATCCTTGATCTTTAAACAATACAGCAAGATTATTCAGGCTAATGGCAACGTCAGGATGTTTGTCTCCAAAGATATTTTTACGCATCTCCAATGCGCTTTCGAACAATGGTTTAGCCTTGTCGTAAAGTCCCTGATCTCTAAACAATACAGCAAGATCATTCAGGCTGTTGGCAACGTCAGGATGTTTGTCTCCAAGGATATTCTTACGCATCTCCAACGCGCTTTCGAACAATGGTTTAGCTTTTGTATAATGTCCTTGGTCTTTATATACGTTCGCCAGCATATTCATGCTCGAAGCAACGTACAAATCTTGGTTTCCAAATAAATCCTTTCGAATTTGAAATGCTGTTTCATGCAACTGTTCAGCCTTATCATATACTCCCTGATGATGGTAAAGTGTCGCTAAATTGCTCTGACCTGTAGCAACCTCTGGATGTTTGATTCCATATACACTTTTATATATTTCCAGCGCCCTTTCGTATAAGGGTTCAGCCTTCTCATAAAGTCCCTGTGCATGATATAGTGATGCTAGATTACTGAAGCTGTTAGCAACGGTCAGATGTTCACAAGAAAATTTACTTTCACAAATCCATAGGGCTTTCCTAAGAACAAATGATGCTTCATCATACTTGAGTGATTCTTTAAAGTATAATCCGCTCTTAGTATAGTACTTTTGTGCATGTTCCCAATCCTCAGCTTTTTCGTAATGATAAGCAATCTCTGAAAGTTTTTCCTCTTTATCGGAGAATATTTTCGCAACCGTATCCGCTGCCAGTTTGTGGAGGCTGCGTAATCGTGCTTTGAGTTGCATTTCATAAGCGGCATCCCTTAACAGCGCGTGGCTGAATATATACCTCAGTTCAGCAAGATTTGACCAGACCTTCTCCTCTGCAACCCTGATAACGATCGGATCTATTTCCACGTTTTGCAAGACATGATGTTTCTTTAATTCGGCTTGGCATAACAGGTCTATCAATTCTTTCAATACATGCACTTCAAACTCACGACCCAACACTGAAGCAACCTGTACCGTTTCCTTTAATTCCGCAGACAAACGATCAATACGGGCGATAACAATCATGTTAATACCGACAGGAATGTCAGCAGGTTCTCTAGTCATTTGAAAAAACTCGCCGTCTTCCTGGATCAAATTGTTCTCCCTCAGATACAGACAGAACTGCTCGGTGTAAAATGGATTACCCTCTGTGCGTGATTGGATATAATTAGATAGCCTTTCATCAGCCTTTAATCCCAGATTGTTTTCAATCAGGGTTTCAATACTATCAGCGGAGAGCTCCTCAAGGTTAATTTCATTCTGGTTAACATCCTCATCAGCCCTCAATATCGGTTTGGAGCCGTCATCGTTATTATGCGTAGCTGGACATTATGTTGAGTAGCGGTCGTAACATTTTATAAAATTAGGAACATTGTACCTATACACTACACATAATTTTTCCGTTCATTTACTCTTAGACTGGACATGGGGTCCAGT
>JAVCDD010000138.1 GCA_030765125.1 Candidatus Hatepunaea meridiana | reverse complement strand
GAGGCGCATATAATATCCCCAGCCTTCCCGCATATCCGCCATATTGTTGAAGTTCCGGCTGGGTATGTAGAAATGTCCATCAGTGTCCTTGGCAATAATCAGATGCTCGGCAATACCGGCTAAGGCAACCAGCACTGGAATCCGTTCACGCGGCAGATAGGAAACTATCTGCCAGCCCTCTTCCAGGGGAATAGGGTGGTTAGGGGCAACAACGATCCCTTCGATAGTAAAGCTCGCATCTTCGGAAACCTGCATCGCATAGCCTTCTAATACTTCCCAACCCGGAATATTATTGAAGTTCATATGAGGACTGTAGAAACGACCTTCGCTGTCCTTTAACATTACCAATACGCCTGCGTCGACAAGGCTGCGAGTAATAACACGGACATTATCGTTATCGGGATCGACATTTGTAGAAATGAGATTCCAACCTGTTCGCACAAACAGCTCGCGGTCTGCGTGAACCTCTTCATCTGATACCTCCAATGTTACAGAAAGGATGGTTTCACCACCAATGCCATCGTGGGTGTATACAAGTTCTCCTTCGAATGTTACTGCCGGTAGGTCCGTTGCATCGAGTGTAAGCGTATATTGCTCTGTTTCTCCAGCCTCTATAACGCCTGATTCGGGCTCAACCTGAAACCATTCGCGCCGTGATTCGATCTGCCAGATTGCCAATCGGTCAGGATTCTGCACTATTCCAATCAAGACCCAGCTATAAACGTCAAGCTTGTTTGTAATATAAATACCGGCTGGACGACCCCCATCTGTGTCTAATTCTACAATGCTTATCACGTCGGCGTTTTCAAGATTTACCTTATTGATTCCCAAGTCCATTTCCTCGCCGCGAGAGAAAACGTAAAGATTATAGCCATCGGGATCGTCAGCCCAGTAGGACAATCCATAGGTACGCAAGTCGCGCGGTCGACGGATTACCTCGACCAGATCACCATCAGGATCAGTACAATAAAGATTGGAAGTAATATCAGCCGACCAGAAAACACTTCTATCGGGATCCCAGGTCAGTGAACGATAACTGGGAGCATCGCCTTCAATTGTTGTAATAAGGTCGCCTTCGGTTGTGAAACCGTAAATGATGTTATTATCTCTCTCAGCGCCCCAGATCAGGTCACCGTCCCAGGTCAGGTCGCGTATACCGTAAAACGATTCTGCAAACTGATCAAACCGGCGGACTAACTCACCATCTTCATTCAATACGTGAATTTTATTTACATCTTCACCGTTATTGCCACCGGAGATATAGTAGTAACCATCGATATAGACCACGCCGTTGATCTTGATGTCTACCGTAATCTCCTCAAGGTCATACATTCGACGCAATTCCCACGGATCGCGATCGGCGTCACCGATAAGCCTCCGTTCTGTCTGATAGACCAACGTACCGTTGCCACCATTCTCTACCTCAAACTCAAATATATGATCCTGTCCGGCTTCGAGTTCCATAAAGAACTCATCACGACTGGGATTGCATTCGGAATGGAGAAGCCCAATGTTCAATTCAATGTCGCGAGCCCTGTCTATCTCGATAGTCTCAACAGTAGGCAGGTAATCAGGAGCTGTAAATGTAAACTCATATTCACCGAGTGGCAGGTTGTCAAAGGTGTAATCGCCGTCTTCATCGCTGAAGCGGGTTATCAGGTAACGATCCATATTGATAGTGACACCTTCAACGAGTCCGTCAGTAGCGGCATCGGTGATTGTTCCAGCCAGATCCCATGTCGGCGTGTCAACGGATAAGAGCGCAGTTATTTCGATTATTGATTGTTCAGGATTATCAAACTCAATGTTCAGTTGTATTTCGTAAGTTTCCGGTTCGAGGTCAATGGCATTAATGGCAATATTAATAATTTCAGCGTCGTCGGAATCGATAGTGCCTTCTTCCGGATTCCAGGTTATCCAGCTAAGCTCTACAACGCCATCGTCAAATTTATACCAGGTTGTACCGTTCCATGATCCTTGCCACATATTTTCACCGTCGTGAGCGGGACCGCTGTAATTTGAATCACTATTTGACTGTATTTGCTGTACCGATTCAACTTCACGGTCCTCATCTACATATAATTGGTATATAATACCATCATATATTCCCCATAGCTGACCTTCCGGGTGTTCCGGGACCCAATCCATACTGTATAAACGACCTTGATTTACTTCATTTCGGTAATCGATAGTTCCGATCTCTTCAAGATCATCGATTGTAACTATATGAATCAGATAGTCATCTACAGACAGAACGTATATATAGTCTTCTCTATCTGAACCCATACTGAACGTTCTATTGATGTTCAAATCAAAGTTTCTTACCAATTCACCTTCAAGGTCAAAGAGTTGAATTGTCGGAGTTGTATAAATAGAACACCAGATGTATTCACCATCGAAGGTCATAGCTAATGGGCGATTTTGAGTTGCAATGTCTATCTCAATTTCTCCGTCTTCCGGATTCAGAGCAAAAAGCCGTGAATGCTGATAAGATACACCCCAAACAAGATTCCCGTCATACGCCATATCGCCGGTGTTGGAATAAGGTGCTTGATACGTAGCTAAAACGTCGCCAGGGTCATCCCGGCGCGGTCCGCGGTTATGCTGATCGTCCCGACGTATATAATCGAAATCAATTGTAAACCCAACTTCCTCATCACCGGTATTTCGGAGGATCAGTTCGCGGTTGATTTCATCATCGGCATCAAGCGCGCATGCGAAACCAAGGGGTGATACCGTTACTTCACCGTAAGCGGTAGTGAATAAGAAAATGAGAATCAGGAAGGAAAATGGTATACAGACGTTTTTCAAGCTTTTCATTGTGAGTCCCTCTTTATGAAGACAACATTATCTGCGGTTTGTCTACTACAATTCAGTGCTGTATAATAAATATAATCATAATAATCTTGTTAATCAAGAGAGGATTAGTTTTAAAAAATAATTTTGGTTATGCCTTTAGCTCATCTTCATAAAGGTATCTCAATAGATATATCTGATGGATGCCGATTAAAGCGCCGCGTAGCCATATTTTTTTAGCGTTCGCAACCACAACATGCGACAAGAGTGTCGCATCTACTTTAATAACACCACTTGTTTCACGAGCTTTGCACCTTTGAAGGTCAGTTCGATATAATATCTGCCGGTGGAAAGCGTTTTATTCCTGGTGTCCACACCGCGCCAGGTATAGTGATGACTACCGGTTTTAAGCCCTTCCAATCTTTCGTTATAAACCAACCTGCCGATGGTGTCATATACTTTTACATCCACATCACCGGGTGCAGGTGTCGTAAATGAAAAGTTTGTTGCTGTATTGAACGGATTAGGATATGGTCTGCCAAGCGTAAAACCCTCTGGTACGGGCACATCGCTCTCTCCGACCCCTTCAGGATATTCATACTCTTCACCATAAGGTCCCCCGAACAGCCCGATGTCGTTCACCGATCCATCGACATCGTAGAAACTGGAGTCCGGATTTCCGGCGTCGATTAACGGGGAATCAACGTAGAGCTTGAAGTCCAGCGAGTCGGGATTGGCGAGCCGCGGGTCGATGTAAAGGTTGAAATGCGCATCCACCGAATCTCCGTTGGCATTAACCTGCGTCAGGCGGGTGGCATATATGGAATCAGCAGGAAGCAGTGCGCAGTCGAAAATAGAATTATAACCTAACCCATTGCCAACCGCTCTATCACGATAACTCAATAGCAGCGTGTCTGCAGAGAGAATAACATTATTCCTGATATTGATGTTCCGTCTCAACTGCTCATCGTCACTGGACATTCTGATTTTTAGCGCAACACTCGCGCCAACGATCACGTTGTTCGCAATGGTCGATTCGTGCTCACTCGGGTTTAGGTATATCCCTGGCGCCCCAGGAGAATCAATGATATTGTTTGTAACTTCTGCTGGCGGATTAACTACATCAACTCTGTCACTGATGTAGTTATTCCTGACGACAACCCAATCAAGATCTTCCGGACCTCCGCCTGAAATTCTTAAATCGCCTAATTGATTGTTATATATGAAGGCGCGAGTATCATAGGTCGTTGTCAATCCGGCCAGAACGTTATCATGCACCAACACCGAGTCCCCCCGGTTAATCACAATCTTTCGCATTTCATTAGATTCTACAACAGCCCTGCCACGGCATACAATATATAAATTCCCCTTGTTATCATTAATACTAATTGGTTGTCGAAATCCGTTAACCTGTAGGACGTTTGAAACTCCTTCAGACCCAAGCGAGTGAGAGATGGATATGTCAGCCCCTAAGACGGTATTTCTGAATCCAATGTGAGTAATTCTACAATATTCGAATTCGTTTATTCCCTCTGCATTGTCAGCAAAATAAAAATGACTTCGACCGCCATCAAAATCTAAAGCCTCCAGATAGACGCTATCACCTTCAACGCCGACAGCCTTGAATATGCCTTCCACCATCAGCATTGACTTTGTCCGTCCCGCCAAACTGTCATTCCGATTGTCAAAGAATAGTTCCGTTCCCGGCGGCAGGACCAGGCTGTCGCCCGCCGGTATCCAGGCGGTGTCGGCGACAATGAAGGGGGATAGCTCCAGGTCCAACACTCCTCTTACCACACCCCTCAACACCCGGTAGGGATAGACCATAACCCTGACCGACAAAGTATCCTCCCGATCCGCGTCGTCCCGAGCGATCACGTTGAACACGAAATCCTCCTGATCTTCAGGAACCATGCCAGACACCACCACCGAATCCCGCACAAAGTCTCTACGGCGTTCCTCCTCGACCTCCAGCCACTCCGGTAGACCCTCGAATTCGAACTCAAGCTACTCACCCTCGTCCACAGCTCGTGCGGCGTAGCGGAAGGTCTCGTTCCAGCCGATGTAGTAGTCCCACTGGCGATCCAGTGCCGGCGGCTCGCCACCCGCCTGGTCGAAGTAGTAGCAGCCGATGTCGGCTCTGGTGCTATCCGGATCGCGTGGAGAGTCCGGGTTTCCGGCGTCGATGCAGGGTGAATCGGCGCGCAGGTGGTAGTCGAACGGAAAGCCGCTACGAAGCAAGGGGTCTTCATTCAACAGGTCGTTGGGAAGCGGATCTTCACGCTCGGCATAAGCCTGCTCGACGTTGAACAGACAGTTGTAACCTTCGCCTTCAACCTCGATCCTTTCATCGATGCCATAAGGAAAACAGCGATGCGCGAAGATGAGGTTGTTCCTGAGAATAACACGGTTACCCACAGGATTATCGCCGCTAAGGTTAATAATCGCTGGAACTACAGGAAATCTTTCGTGCGGCTCTGTGTCCCAGATGGTATTATTCACAAGCGTTACAATGTTGTCATTTCCGGACAGCCCAACATCGCCAATATTGCGTATCAGGGTCACCCGGGTGTCCCCGTAAAAGACTATTCCACGCGTAACGTTACCCGTTGCTACCGCGTTGCGTGTACCGGAGAAAGACAAACTTGTGCAGACATTACTATCGCAGTTTACTTCACCGTTGCCGCCACCAAGGAATGCGAGATGTCTCGTTAATACATTGTCTGAAACCGTAGCTTCTATGAGACCGCGGAACTCATTAATCACGTTGATATGACCAATCCGGTTATCGCGGCTGAAGACGTGCCGACTGTCCCAATAAGTCAATCCTGGGGTATAATCCCGGTCGCCGATTTCGGTCCGTTCGCTCCTGTTTCTTTCAGCCACCGCACATTCGCATTCGAAATCCACGCCGGTCCTGCCCAGCAGCCAGTTGTCGCTGAACGTGATATCGGCTTCGGGATTCTCATTAAATCCTCGATTCCTGCCAAGCTTGACGTTTCCTCTGATATTGCCGCGTTCCGACATGCATATAAACGAGGATTGGGTTATTTCCGCCCAGCGGGAGAGGCATTCAATAGCGAAATCATTGTCGTAGAAGAAGCAGTTGCGGACGCGGAAGTTACTGTCTATATTCCCCCATATTGCCGCGTCCAGAGAGTCGAACTGGCAGTAGGAAAACCTTGCCATATTATCTCCTGACTGCAATCTTATTCTGCCGCTTACCAGACCTTCCTGACCGTGAAAACGGATAGTATCCTCTTCATTGCCGGTTGCAGTCAAGAGCCCGTTGACTGTGATGGACAAATCTTCACCAAGGATCACCTCGACACCGGGAAGGATAGAGAGCGACTCGTCTGCAGGAACCTCCGCATTACCAACCTGGATATAAGGGCTCCCCTCCGTATCCCATTCACCGGAAATCTCGCCTTCGAATTCGGTTTGGGCGCTGGTTATCCCGGCAATTACGAAAAAGAGGGAAATGTAATACAAAATTTTCTTTATCATTTCATCTTTCTGCGGTCAAACCATGCGACAGGAGGATGCTGTCCGAGAATAGACAGACCACCTATTCCGTCATGTCTTGCTGCGACGAAGTCGTAGTGTGACCTGACAGTTAGTATCATAATAATAGAAGGTTACAAACTGGCAGGTCACACGCTTTAAGGCGCAAGACCTGCCAGAACGAGCAAATTTTCTTTATCATTTCATCTTTCTGCGGTTAAAAACATGCGACAGGAGTGTCGCATCTACTTTACCAAAATCACCTTCATCACCGACGTCTTGCTCATTGCCTCCAACTTCACAAAATAAAACCCACTCGTCAAGTCAGATCCATCCAGCATCATCGAATGCGATCCGGCGTTTAATTTTTTGTTTACTAAGTTTCTAACGAGACGTCCGGTTAGATCGTATATGTTAAGTTGAATAGCTCCCGCCTCAGTCAGATTGTATCGTATTGCAGCTTTTGAATTAAATGGATTGGGGTAGATAGATGTAATGCCGAATTCGTCCGGAACGGTTTCTATGCCATTTATGCTAATAACCAATATACTATTAGTTGTATATTTCAGGTCACCCTCGATAACGGTATACCGGATATTGTGTTCGCCGTTCTCATCTACTAACCTGATTTCTAATGTTTCGTCTTTACCTGCACCCTCCTTCGATGTCGTTGAAGGATCATCACCCCAGATTGCGATACCACAGACACCATCCTGAAGTACACCGGTTCCGACAAGTTGTCCGTTTGCATATACACCAATCTCACCGCTGATCCCTGGTTCAGATGATACTAACAGGCTCATATTTTGTTCGGTTGATGCAAGAACCGGAAGATGAACCGGTTCTATAGCAGTTTGATTGATGAATCCTGCTTTATGAACCGGAGTGCTGAAGCTTGCTTCGGCATGCGCAGGCAAGCCTGAGCACTCCGGTGCGTCATCCCTGCGCTGCCGCTGGTAAATCAACACGTCGTCTTCATCGAGGCGCATATAATATCCCCAGCCTTCCCGCATATCCGCCATATTGTTGAAGTTCCGGCTGGGTATGTAGAAATGTCCATCAGTGTCCTTGGCAATAATCAG